>CAIYGK010000080.1 GCA_903925725.1 uncultured beta proteobacterium
CAAACGCGTCTTCATCATGGACGACGCGCAAGCCTTGTTGCCGAGCTATCTGCGCTTTGTCAAAGGCGTGGTCGACTCGGCTGACCTGCCGCTCAATGTGAGCCGTGAGTTGCTGCAGGAAAGCCGCGACGTGAAAGCTATCCGCGAAGGCTGTACCAAGCGCGTGCTGGGTATGCTTGAGGACATGGCCAAGAGCGACCAGCCACCAGCAGCCGTCGAAGGCGTTACCGATGTGCTGAGCGAAGAAGACAAGGCACAGCAGGGCAAGTACAGCAAGTTCTACGCCGAGTTCGGCGCCGTGCTGAAGGAAGGCCTGGGCGAAGACTACGCCAACAAGGACCGTCTGGCCAAGCTGTTGCGCTTTGCCTCCAGCACCACCGACAGCATCAGCGTGTCACTGGAAGCCTACAAGGCGCGCATGAAAGAGGGGCAGGAAGCCATCTACTACATCACCGCCGACACCCCGGCGGCAGCGAAGAACAGCCCACAGCTTGAAGTGTTCAAGAAGAAGGGCATCGAGGTACTCCTGATGACCGACCGCGTCGACGAATGGGCACTGAACTACCTGCACGACTTTGACGGTACGCCACTGCAAAGCGTGGCCAAGGGCGCCGTTGATCTGGGTAAGTTGCAGGATGAGAGCGAGAAGAAGGCGGCTGAAGAAGCGGCCGAGACCTTCAAGCCCCTGCTGGCCAAACTGAAGGAAGCGCTGAAGGACAAGGCCGAAGACGTGCGCGTCACAACCCGCTTGGTGGATTCCCCCGCCTGCCTGGTGGTGCAGGACCACGGCATGAGCACGCAACTTGCGCGCATGCTCAAGCAGGCCGGCCAGAGCGCCCCCGAAGTCAAACCGGTGCTCGAAGTCAACGCCGACCACCCTTTGGTCAAAAAGCTCGACGGTTCAGTCCACTTCAATGATCTGGCGCACATATTGTTCGATCAGGCGCTGCTGGCTGAAGGCGGCTTGCCTGCTGACCCAGCCGCTTATGTGAAACGCGTCAACGCACTGCTGGTCTAACGAAAGGCATTCACAATGAGAAAAAGCTTCTATTGCACAACGGCAGTTGCCGCCATGCTGCTCGCGTCGGTGACGTCTTCATGGGGAGCTGATGCGGTTGTCGCGGCCGCCGCGAAGGAAGCCGGCGCTGTGGTTACCGCCAGCGGTCTGGTTTACCGTTCGCTGAAAGATGGTTCCGGCGCCAGCCCGGCTGCCAGCGACAAGGTCAAGGTGCATTACCGTGGCACTTTCCCTGACGGCAAGGAATTCGACAGTTCGTACAAGCGCAACGAGGCGATCGAGTTTCCCTTGAATGGCGTCATCAAGTGCTGGACCGAAGGCGTGCAGCGCATGAAGGTGGGCGGCAAGGCCAAACTCACGTGCCCCGCGTCCATCGCCTATGGCGAACGAGGCGCCGGCGGCGTGATTCCACCCAACGCCACCCTGCTGTTTGAAGTCGAACTTCTGGCCATCAACGGCAAGTAGTTCAGTGTTCTGCGGCAGCCAGCGCCCCCTGATGCATTGCCACCAGCCGGGCGCGCTGCAGTTTGCCGGTCGCGGTCAGGGGTAAAGCGCTGACCCAATGCACCCAGCGTGGCCGCCGGTAGGTTGGCAAGGCCTCGATAGCGGCCTGGATGCGCTGCTGCGCCAGTGCCTGCTGGTTCGGCGCGCCAACTATCAGTAAGGACAGCGCCGTCAAGCCTTCGTTGGTCTGCACACCAACGCAGGCCAGTTGTAGCACGCTTTCAGCAGCAGCACTGGTGAGCGCCTGCTCGACCCACAGGGTGCTGACCCAGCGCCCGCTGATCTTGAGCATGTCGTCCATGCGTCCTGCAAATTCGAGCTTGCCATCCGGACGGCGCAGGAACATGTCGCCCGGGCGATACCAGCCGTCCTGAAAACCATCGGCTTGCGCTTGCGGACGCTTCCAATAGCCTGTAGCGACGCTGCTGCTGTGCAACCAGACGCGCTGCGGCAGAGCTGGATCGATGTCTGTGGCAAAGCGCAGTTGCACTTGCGGTGAAACTTGCAGCAGGCCACTGTCGTCCTGGCTGTAGAGCATCAGGCACATCGTCTCGGAGGTTCCGTAACCGCTGACGATGGCCAGGTCAGTGGCTTCAAACCAGGCCTTGCGCACGGCTGCCGGCAGGCTCTCCCCAGCAGAAACGCAATGTCGGATGCCGCTGTCTCGAAGTTGTCCCGCAACGCCGCTTTGCAGCATCTTGCTGTAGAGCGTCGGCACACAAAAGAAGAGGCTGGGACGGTGTCGGCGCACGATGTCCAGGACGCGCTCGGGGTCGGGCCACTGCCGGTCCAGAATCACCGTGGCACCGGCCCTCAGACCGGCCAGCAGGCTGTTACCGAGCGCGTAGGCAAAAAACAGCTTGGAGCTGGCGTAGAGCCGATCAGCGGCGCTGAGTTGCAGCAAGCCGCAGGCAAACGAATGCGGCTGCAGTGCGACACGCTGAGCATGAACAACACCTTTGGAAACGCCGGTCGTCCCTGAAGTGCCAATCCAGAGCGCCGGCGCCTCCTCGTTCTGCAACACCGGCTCAAGCTCGGGCGCGCGCGCCAATTGCATGGACCATGATGAATCACCGGGTCCGCTGACCACCAGTTGGGTTAGCAACGCCAGCTCAGCCAGCATTTGTTTGAGCGCTGGCACGCTTTCGGCTTCGCACCAGATGAAACTCATCGCGCTCTCGGACACGATCGGTGCCAGTTCGGACAGCGCCAGGCGCGGATTGACACCGATGGCAACACCACCGGCCCAGATAACGCCCAGATAAGCGACCACCCAGTCGATGCTGTCGGCCGCCAGCACAATGACCCTATCCCCCGTGCGCAAACCCAGTTCCTGCCAGGCACCGGCGGCCCGGCGGACGCGCTGGCGTAGTGCGCCGTAAGTCAGTGTCTCGTCCCCACACTCCAACGCGACAGCTTGTGCGTCACCAGTGTGCAATAGGGTCAGGGCGGCGTTCATGCGCATTTCAAACCACCAACGGTGCCTCCTGCATGGCTTCGATCTGCTCTTCGAGCATCTGGACCTGGCCCTGCCAATAGTCGCTGGAACCAAACCAGGGGAAATTGATGGGGAAAGTCGGGTCGCTCCAGCGCCGTGCCAGCCAGGCGCTGTAGTGGATAAGGCGCAGCGTGCGCAAGGGTTCTATCAAAGCGGTTTCACGCCGGTCAAACTCCCGAAACTGCTCATAGCCGTCGACCAAGGCACCGAGTTGACGCGTGCGTTGCTGACGATCGCCGCTGAGCAGCATCCACAGGTCCTGCACTGCAGGGCCGCTGCGGGCGTCGTCGAGATCCACAAAATGCGGTCCCGGCCCGCTGGCGGCAGGGGACTCCAGTGGCGTCCACAGAATGTTGCCGGGATGGCAGTCGCCGTGCAGGCGAATCCGGCGGATCGGCTCGGCCTCGGGGTCCTGCCAGCTGCCTGACTGCGCCAGACAAGGGTAAGTTGCAATCAAGTCAAGCGCCTGCTGCGCCACTTTGGCCCAGGCTGACTGAACATCCAGCGGCACCATGTCGTGGTCCAGTAGCCAGTCACGCGAATCAGTGCCAAAACTCTGCAGATTGAGAGCCGGTCGGCTGGCAAAGGGCCTGGCAGCACCCACTGCATGGATGCGCGCAAGAAAGCGCCCTACCCACTCCAGCACGTCGGGGTCGTCAAGCTCCGGGGCGCGACCGCCCCGACTCGGGCTGACGCTGAAGGCAAAGCCGCCAAAGTGATGCAGGGTCTTGCCTTCGAGCACCAGCGGACCGATGACCGGGATTTCAGCCGCCATCAGTTCGGCGGAGAAGGCGTGCTCTTCCAGGATCTGCGATTCACTCCAGCGCTGTGGGCGATAGAACTTGGCAACCACCACCGGGCCATCCTCGAGATGTAGTTGATAAACCCTGTTCTCGTAGGAACTGAGCGCCTGCTGGCGTCCGTCGCCATACAGACCGACGCTGGCCAGCGCGTCCATCACAACATCGGGTGTCAGCGCCTGATAAGCGTGCGAGACATTCTCAGACATTGCTGTTCGCGCGCACTTCTTCGATCGTGGTCAGGCCGCTGAGCACCTTGCGAATGCCATCCTGACGCAGTGTACGCAAAGAGCCATGCTGCATACCCTCGAACTGAAGCTGGTCGGGCCGGGCGCTGGTCTGGATCAGGCGCCGCAACGACGGCGTCACCACCATCAACTCGTGCATACCGACGCGCCCACTGACGCCGGTGCCCTGGCAATGGCTGCAGCCTGGCGCACTGTAGTGCGTCAGGCGTCCGTCATGACCATACTCGGCCAGCCACTCCTCGCGCACCGACTCGCGCTGCGGTCGCAACTCTTCGGGAAACGAATGCAGATAATCGTCCAGCAGTTCGTGAATCACCGCATCGCTGGCCTCCTGCGAAGCGCGGCACTCCGGGCACATTCGACGCACCAGGCGCTGCGCCAAAACGGCCAGCAGAGAGTCGGCAAAATTGAAGGGATCCATACCCATGTCGATGAGCCGGGTGACCGTTTCGGCAGCGCTGTTGGTGTGCAACGTAGACAGTACCAAGTGCCCTGTCAGGGACGCTTCGATGGCAATCTGGGCTGTCTCCTTGTCCCGGATTTCGCCCACCATGATGACGTCCGGATCGGCCCGCAGGAAGGATCTCAGGGCCTTGGCAAAGGTCCAGTCGATTTTTGCATTCACCTGTACCTGACGCAAATCAGGTTGCGTTATTTCGATCGGATCCTCAGCGGTCCATATCTTGCGCTGTGGCGTATTCAGAAAGCCCAGAACCGAGTGCAGTGTCGTCGTCTTGCCGGAACCGGTAGGTCCGACACACAGCACCATGCCATACGGTCGACTTACAGCTTCCCGCAGATGATCCAGATTGGAGGTGGAAAGGCCAAGGCGCTCCATGCTGATCGGCTTGGATGACGACAGCAGCCGCATGACAACGTCTTCTAGGCCGCCCGAGGTGGGAATGGTAGCGATGCGCAATTCGAGCTTGTGTCGATTCGAAAATCTGGAGAAATCAATCTTCCCGTCCTGCGGCTTGCGGCGCTCGGAGATGTCCAGATCTGCCATGATCTTCAGTCGCGCGGTCAGTGCGGCCCGATAGGTGTAGGGTAGTTCCAGGTAATGCGACAGCACGCCGTCCTTGCGAAAGCGGATCCGGGTCTTGGTGCGTCCGGGATGCGTCTCAACATGAATATCAGAAGCACCTCGGTTGTACGCCTCGATGATCATGGTGTTGATGAGGCGAACCAGTGTGTTGTCAGACTGCTCGATCTGGTTCTCGACTTCCTCCTGACCGTCTTGCGTCAATTCCATTGACTGCAGCAACTCCGTGCTGCTGGTCAACTCCTCGGGCACATTTTCCTGACCTTGCTGTGGAGCACTGAAGGGGTTGTTTGGCAGCCCGTATTTTTCGTAGGTTTCGCTCAGAATCTGTTGAATCTGCTGCTCGTCACCGAGCGTCGCGATGACCCGCGTCTCCAGCATGAACTCGAGTTCTTCCAGCATGTCACGCCGGGTCGGATCGCCGGCTGCTATCACCAGCATCTTTTCACGCCGCAGCAGTGGCATGACGCCCAGCCGTATGGCCGTCGAAAACGGCACCATGCGCAAGGCGTCAGCTTCTATCGGGAACTGCGCCACGTCAACGATCGGGTAACCCATCTTGCGGGACAGCGCCGTATTGAGGTCACGCCGCGTCAGAAAACCCATATTCACAAGCAACTGCCCTAAAGGGACCGAGCGCTCGGACTTTTGCCGCTCGAGTGCCTGCGCGAGTTGACTCTCGTCGATGAACCCGAGGCGGGTCAGCGCCTCGCCAACCCGGATCATCGGCATCCTTGACTGCTGATCCAGGGCAAGCATGAGTTGCTCGGGCGAGACGATGGCCTCGTTGACCAGATGATCACCCAGCTTGAGGTTGCGTCGACTGGACTGTTCGGTCGCCGCCTGCTCCACCTGTTGACGTGTCACGGCGCGCTGTGCCACCAGCAAGTGCCCGATGTGCTCGCCAAAATTGACGCGCTGGTAGGCCTCGCGCGGCAGGAAGACTCGTTCGACGCCACCCTCGCCAGCGTCCACCGGTGTAAACAGGAAGAGACCGAAGCTGGCCTCGATGTAGCCCACCGTCTGCCCCGCCACAGCACTGCCGTCCACCAGTTGCAACTGGTAGTCGAGCGTCGGTCGGTGACCAAAGATGTCGGCAAAATTCGTATCGCTGACTTCTTCTTCCGGATGTAGAACCGTCTTCAGGGTCAGTTTTCGAAACTGCGAGAAGTGCACCCGACCTGGCGATGCGCGGTTTGGCACAAAAATCATCGCCGTCTTGTCAGCCGGTGACAGCATCGCCAGTCGACAACTGCGCACCACCCCGTTCAGATCTTCGATGTCACAGATTTGCGGTTCCGTCCAAGGCACCGCATCACTGAAGATGGCATAAGGCGGATTGGGCCAATACAAGCCGGTGAACTTGCTGGTCGCAGCCAGCCCACCACCCAGCGCGCTTGCTGTGGGCAAGTCTTGCGTAGGCACGGAAATCGATTCAAGCATCATCACGATCGGCTGGCGTTATGGTCAATGGTAACCGCTGTCAAAACGGGACGTCCAGATCCGGATCCAGCGCGGCCCTGGGGCTCGCTGCCTGCTGGGTAAGCATTTCAAACGGCAGCGCCTGTTTGACCAGGATCACCGTGCAGGGTGCGTCCATCGCGACCTTGATCGGCACCGTGGCAAGAAAGCGTTGCGTCTTCAAGCCGTGTGTGGCCGCTCCCATGACGATCACGCTGACTTCGTTGCCAACAGCGTAATTGACCAGTGCCTGTGCCACATCGCCAGACTCCAGCACGTGGTAGGAAGTCTGCTGGCCCGGCAAGTCCAAAGGCTGCGCCCACTGGCGCAATGCAGCGATGTGTTTGCGCTGCAGGCTGGTTTCGCTTCCCTCATTGGACGTACTGCTCTGACTCCCGGAGATCACCGTCACGCAGGCCAGCCTGGCGCCCGGACGCGTACCCATGGATCTGGCCACCGCCTGGCGCAGCGAGTAAAGCGTCGCGTCGGTCACGTCTTTGTACGGCACGGCCACCATGACGATGGGCACTTCATCGATTTGGTGTGCGGGCAGCGGACTTGGCTGGTACTGCATTCCTGCCGCCTTCAGCCAACGCTTGAAGTGAACACCAAACCCGGTGCCCTGGATGTTGCGGCCCCGCTCGGTCACGGTTACCTGCTCAGGATGGCGCAGGTCAAACGCCAGATGCGCGGCCGACGGATAGCGTTTCGCCGCCTCGGGCTCCAGGCAGCGCAGAATGATTTCCTGCATCCATTCAGGCAGGTCCGGCCGGAGCTTGCGTGGCGGTGGCGGATCCATCCACAATCGCTGACGCAAACCCCCCGTTGTTCTGGGTGCGCCAAACGGCAATTCACCGGTGGCGAGTTCGTAGAGCATGACGCCGACCGCGAAAATATCGCTGCGCGGGTCGCCGCGCACTCCCACCACCTGCTCCGGCGCAATCCAGGCCGGGGAGCCCACTGCCTTGCGCAGTTGCTCTGCCAGCAAATCCGGGTACAGCGCATTGCAGGACAAGCCAAAATCGAGCAGGACCGCACTGCCGTCGTTTCGAATAAGCACATTGGCTGGCTTCAAATCCAGATGACAGGTATTCTGCTGATGCAGACTGTGCACTGCCATCGCCACGGCCGCGCCAAGAAAGGCCAAACCCTTGACCGGTGGACGCTCTGGCTCCTCCAGCCAGTGGTCCAGCGTCTGTCCCGGCACATATTCCATGACCAGATAGGGTACGTTTTCCAGGTCTCCTGCGGCCACAAAACGCGGCACATGGGAGCCGGTCAAGACCTGCATTATCTGGTGTTCGACCTCAAAACTGATGATATTTTCGGCGCCGTCGCCAGCTGTCATGCGCGGCACTTTCATAGCCAAGGGAAAACCGGGATTGCGTGCTCCCTCAGAGTAATGAACGTGGTAGATGTGCGCCATACCTCCTGAATGAATGCACTCCTCGATCGTGAAGCCATCGAGTTCGGTGCCGCTCTCCAGCAGCTTCATCTTCCCAACTCCAGCCGATCGGCAAACATGGCTGGCAAAGCGGCCTGCCGGATGGCGACGGCGGCGGCGTGATGATCGTAAGACACACGTTGAAAAGTGAGCTGCAACTTTTCCGTGTCAAACAGCGCATACATGGCCTGCGGGTTGCGGTCTCGCGGTTGCCCGACCGAGCCAATGGTTGCCAGCCAGCGCCTGTGCCTGGGTACCGGTACCGCCACCCCGGCAGTCGGCAGGAATTTCATCAGATCGGCGCTTGCACCCCGGTAGTACAGCGTCTGGTGGTGTACATGTCCGCAAAAAACGTAGCGTACCTCGGGCAGCGCGGTGGCCGCATCCAGGCTGTCGCGGGCAGCGCGTTCGTCATAAACGTAATGCCACAGCGCCGGGTCGTTGACAGTGGCGTGCACCAGCATGACGGCATCAAGCTGCAGCGTCAATGGCAACCGGCCAAGGAACTGCAATTGATCGGCGCTGAGCTGCGCGTGTGTCCAGGCGGCGGTCGTGTCCCCCACCGTCTGCACCTGGGCTGGCGGTGTGACCGCCAACTGGTCATGGTTGCCCTTGACCAACAGCGCTCCCTCGGCAGCCATTTGCTGAGCCCGTTCGACCACAGCGACAGGGTCGGCGCCATAGCCCACCAGATCACCCAGCAAAGCGAACTGTTGCGCACCATGCTCCTGTGCATGCGCCAGGCAGGCATCAAAGGCCTGAATGTTGGCGTGAATATCTGACAGCAAAGCCAGCTTCATGTTGCTCCTCTTTGTTTTCAGGCGACATCATGCCTGATCCCGGTATCGTGCTGGAGGTCAGCCCCAAATTTTGCTGCGGGTTTGCGCTAATGGACGCCGCAGATGCTGCGCAGGATGATGCCGCCTCTGTGTCGGAGAATGGACATGTTTGACTACATCATCATCGGTGGCGGCTCGGCTGGCTGCGTGCTGGCAACGCGTCTCACGGAGAATCCTGACATCAAGGTGGCCCTGCTGGAAGCCGGTGGCACCGACAGCAGCGCGATGATCCACTGCCCGGCCGGCATGGCGGTGATGGCTCAGACCGGTCAGGTCAACTGGAAGTTTGACACTGTGCCGCAGGCCGGGCTTGGTGGTCGTCGCGGCTACCAGCCGTGCGGCAAAGTACTGGGCGGTTCGAGTTCTGTGAACGCCATGATCTACATCCGCGGTCACCGGGCCGATTACGACCATTGGGAGGCTCAAGGCAACCCGGGCTGGTCCTACGACGAGGTACTGCCCTACTTCAAGCGTGCCGAGCACAACGAACGCGGCGCCAACGCTTTTCACGGCAGCAGTGGCCCGCTCAATGTGATGGATTTGCGCAGCCCGACCCGCTTCGGTCCCATGTTCATCAAGGCCGCAGAGCAGGCCGGATTCCCGAGCAACCGTGACTTCAACGGCGCCGACCAGGAAGGCGTCGGAATGTACCAGGTTACGCACAAGGCAGGCGAGCGCTTCAGCGCAGCCAAAGCCTACCTCAAACCGAATCTGGCACGCGCCAACCTGCAGGTACTCACAGGTGCGCATGCCCGCCGCATTCTGTTCGAAGGAAAGCGCGCCGTCGGGGTTGAGTTCCTGCAGGACGGGCAGGCCAAACAATTCAAGGCCAAGCGCGAAGTCTTGCTCAGCTCGGGCGCCCTGCAGTCCCCCAAACTTCTGATGCTCTCGGGCATCGGGCCACAGCAGCACCTGGCTGAGTTCGGCATCGAGAGCGTCCATCATCTTCCCGGCGTTGGCCAAAACTTTCACGATCACATCGATGTGGTGCAGGTGCTCGATGCGCCCAAGGCGAAAGACCTGTTCGGTGTTTCCCTGAGCGGCTTGGTGCGCGCAGTGAAGGGAATTTTTGAATGGCGCAACTACCGCACCGGCATGCTCACCACCAACTTCGCGGAAGCGGGCGGATTCATCAAGAGCCAGCCGGGAGAGCCCATTCCCGATCTGCAACTGCACTTTGTCATAGGCAAGCTGATCAACCACGGCCGCACCAGCACCTGCGGCCATGGCTTCTCGTGCCACCTGTGCCTGCTGCGCCCGCGCAGTCGCGGCAGTATCCAGCTGGCCAGCAAGGACCCGATGGCAGCCCCGCTGATCGACCCGAACTATCTGAGTGATCCGGATGACATGGAACGCATGGTTCGCGGCTTCAAACTGATGCGCAAGTTGCTGGCGCAGCCAGCCCTGGCAAGCCTGGAGGGCAAGGAACTGGCCTCCTGTGCGGCGGCACAAACCGACAGCCAGATCGAGCAGTTCATCCGCACCAACGCCGACACCATCTACCACCCGTCTGGCAGCTGCCGCATGGGCAAGGGGCCACTCGATGTGGTCGATGCCCAGTTGCGGGTGCACGGCATCCAGGGACTGCGCGTGATCGACGCCTCCATCATGCCGCGCCTGGTCGGCGGCAACACCAATGCTCCCGTCGTCATGATTGCCGAAAAAGCCGCCGACATGATCAAGGCGGCGCAAACAGCGGTCTAGCCTCGGAAGCGCTTGCGGGTGAGTGCCAGCGCGATCCAGAACCCTGCCACCGCATAGACCAGCAACACCAGCAGATGGCGCAGTGGATGCTGCGGCCACTGGTCCATGAACAGGGGGCGCACCAGATCAATCGCATTGGTCAGGGGTAGCCACTGTGAAATCGTGCGTACCACTTCCGGCAGTTGTTCCAGCGGAAAAAAGATGCCGCTGACGAACATGGTGGGCGTCAGAAACAGTGTGAAGTAGTAGGTGAAGAAGTCATAGCCTTTGGCCAGGGCATTGAAGATCAGGGCCAGGCTGCTGAACGTGATGCCCACGCCAAGCAGGATGGGCCAGGCCACCAGCAACTTGGGCGAGTAGCTGATGCCCAGCGCCAGCATGACCACCAGAATCGCAGTCACCGTAAACAGTGCCTTGAATGCCGCCCAGAGCATTTCAGCCAGTACCACGTCGTCCAGATTGACCGGCGCGTTCATGATGCCGTCCCAGGTCTTTTGCACATGCATGCGCGAAAACGCCGAATACAGCGCCTCGAAACTGGCCGCATTCATGGCGCTCATGCAGATCGAGCCGCTGGCCAGAAAAAGGATGTAGGGCACTTTCACCATACCCTCAGCGCCCGGCAGCGTTACCTCTCCGACCAAGGCGCCCATGCCGTAGCCAAAGGCCACCAGCCACATCAACGGCTCAGCGATGTTGCCCACCAGGCTGGGGATGGCGAGCTTGCGCCAGACCAGCAGGTTGCGCATGAAGACCGGCCACCAGCGCCACGAAATCTCGGGCGCACGCCAGACGCTGGGGCTGCCCGATTCGACCGTCCGCGTGTTCATGCGTCCTCCCGGATCTGGCGGCCGGTCAGCTTGAGAAACAGGTCCTCCAGGTTGGCCGGTCGGTGCAGTGTGCGCAACTGCGGCTGCGTGCTCAGCGCATCCAGCAACGGCTTGGCGTCCTGCGTGTAAAAGAAGACGGTCTCGCCACTGACTTCGACGCGCGCGGCCAGCGCCTGCAGTGGTCCATCCACCAGATCCAGGGCACCCGTGCCATAGACTTCGACCACATCAGGCTCCAGATGCTGGTTGATCAGGTCACGCGGCGAGCCTTCGGCGATCTTCTTGCCATGGTCCAGCACCAAAAGGCGTGTGCACAAGCGCTCAGCTTCGTCCATGAAGTGCGTCGTCAGCAGGATCGATTTGCCCTCCTGCAACAACAGTTGCAGCCGTTCCCACATCAAGTGCCGCGCCTGGGGATCCAGGCCCGTGGTGGGCTCGTCCAGCAGCAGCAGGCGCGGATTATTCACCAGCGCTCGCGCCAGACTGAGGCGTCGCTTCATGCCGCCCGAGAGTTCGCCTGGCTTGGCCGTGGCCTTGCTGGTGAGCGAAGCAAATGCAAGCAGCGCCGGAATTCGCTCACGAATCTGCCCGGACTTCATGCCGAAGTAGCGACCATAGACCAGCAGGTTCTCGGCACAACTGAAATCGGGGTCCAGCGTGTCGAGTTGGCTGACCACTCCGAGCTGCGCCTTGATGGCCAGCGAATCGCGTGGCATCGCCAGGCCAAAGGCAGTGATGCTGCCACCGTCGGGCACGCTTTGCCCCAGGCACATGCGAATCGTGGTCGTCTTGCCGGCGCCATTGGGGCCAATCACGCCCAGGCATTCGCCGGCAGCAATCTCGAACGAAAGGTCATCGACTACCGTGCTTTCCCCATAGCGCTTGCTGAGGTGGCTGGCCGCAAACAAGGGCCCGGGTGTGGCTGAACTGGAAGACATGGGATAGATTGTGCCGCACGGCTGAGATACATTTCATGCTTGGAAACCTGATTACCATGATTGCAAACATGAGACGCCTGTTCATCATCCTTACAGCAGCCCTGCTTGTCGGCTGTGGCGGCGGTGACGGCCCAGGCTCGACTTCGTATCAGCAGGCGGTTGACGCAGCCAACGCCATGGAAGCGCAAGCAAGACGACTGGCAGTGGACACCCCGTGCGATCAGCCCTTGCAATGCGGCGTCGTATTGTTCACCGACCCCAAGAATCCCTGCGCTATGCGTGTCTACCAGCCTTATTCGCTGGTATCTGCGACTGCGGCCGCGGCAAAGGCAGCTTCGGATCAACAATTGGCATTGGCCGCTTATGCGCGGGAGCTTTCGCCACAACCCCTGGTTGCCTGTCCAGCCTATTTCGCACTACCACCGGGCCTGGCCTGCGTCGCTTCCAGATGCATAGCCTTGTCAGCGCCTCCCCTTTAGCGGAAGATCCGTCTGCCTTACTGAAACGCCACCTCGGCAAAGCTGCGCAGCTTGCGACTGTGTAACTGGTCTATGCCTTCGGCGCGCAACAGTTCGATGGCGCGCATGCCGATGCGCAGGTGCTGGTCAACGCGTTCACGATAAAAGTGATTGGCCATGCCCGGCAGCTTGATTTCGCCGTGCAGCGGCTTGTCGCTCACGCACAGCAAAGTGCCATAGGGCACACGAAAACGAAAGCCATTGGCGGCGATGGTGGCACTCTCCATGTCCAGCGCCACCGCCCGGCTCTGACTGAAGCGCTGCTGCGGGCCATTGTCTGGCAGCAGTTCCCAATTGCGGTTGTCGGTGGAGGCCACGGTGCCGGTGCGCATGATGCGTTTGAGTTCTGCACCCTTGAGTTGCGTCACGTCTGACACCGCCTGCTCGAGCGCCACCTGAATCTCCGCCAGGGCCGGAATCGGCACCCACAGGGGCAGCTCTTCGTCGAGCACATGGTCTTCACGCACATAGCCGTGCGCCAGAACATAATCGCCTAGTTGCTGAGAATTGCGCAGACCGGCGCAGTGGCCCAGCATGATCCAGGCGTGCGGCCGCAAGACGGCAATGTGATCCGTAATGGTCTTGGCATTGGCTGGCCCGACGCCGATATTGACCATGCTGATACCACTGCGGTCGGCGCGCACCAGATGGTAGGCCGGCATCTGCGGCAGGCGCGGCGGTACCTTGCCAATCTCGTCAGCCGAATAATTGGAGTCTGACCCCAATTTCTGAGTCACGACATTGCCGGGTTCGATAAAGGCGATGTACTCGCTTGCCGGGTCGGCCATGGCCTCGTGGCCGAGGCGCACAAACTCATCAATGTAGAACTGGTAGTTGGTAAACAGCACAAAGTTCTGAAAATGTTCGGGTGCGGTACCGGTGTAGTGACGCAGGCGATGCAGCGAATAGTCGACGCGCGGGGCAGTAAAGAGCGATAGCGGCTGTGCGTCACCCGGGCGCGGCATGTAGGTGCCGTTGGCAATGCCATCGTCCATGGCCGCCAGATCCGGCAGATCAAACACGTCGCGCATCAACTGGCGCCGCTCGGCGCTCAGATTGCCCTCGATGTGATCGTTCTCTGCGAAGGAAAAGTGCACCGGAATTGGCTGCGAGCTGGTACCAACTTCCAGTTCGACATTGTGGTTTTCCAGCAGCAGCGTGAATTGCTCCAGGTAGTAGTCTGCATACAGGTCGGGGCGACTCAGGGTGGTTTCGAAACGACCCGGGCCGGCGACAAATCCGTAACTCAGGCGAGCGCTCTCGCCAGAATTCAGGCGCGCCACTGTATCGGTCTGGACCCGCACAAAGGGGTAACAGGCGCGCACATGACCCGGCAGACTCTCGCCGGCCACAAAGCGCTGCATGGCAGAGCGCAGGTGCGCAATGCTGCTGTCGTAAATTTCGCGCGCACGCGCCAGCGCGCTGGCCGGGTCGGTGAAACGGGCCGGAGCAATAAAGGTCGGTAGATAAGGCATGGGGCAATTGTTTCATGATCGGACCGGCCGCGCTGGCTCAGGCATTGCTTTCATGCACCAAATGTTTGCTATGCTTGTGCGCTGCATATTTCGCTGACCTGGACCTTTTCAACCTAATCAAGAAGAGAGAGTGCATATGAAGTTTAAGTCCACTGCATGGCTGGGGTTTCTGGCGATCGGATTGTTGGCCAGCTTTCAGGCGGCGGCTCAACCGGCGGTCATTTTCGATATGGGCGGAAAGTTCGACAAATCCTTCAATGAAGCCGCTTACAACGGCATGGAGCGCTGGAAAAAGGAATCCGGCAAGCCCTACCTTGAGTTCGAGATTGCCAACGAATCCCAGCGTGAACAGGCGGCCCGCCGCATGGCAGAGCGCGGCGCCAGTCCGATCATCGGCATCGGCTTTGGTCAGGCATCGAGTATCGAGAAGATTGCCAAGGAGTTTCCCAAGCTCAAGTTCGCCATCATCGATATGGTGGTCGAGCAACCCAACGTCCAGTCGGTCGTGTTCAAGGAGCACGAGGGCAGTTTCCTGGTCGGTGCCATGGCCGCCATGGCCAGCAAGACCGGCAAGGTGAGCTTTGTAGGCGGCATGGATATTCCACTGATTCGCAAGTTCCAGTGCGGCTATGAGCAGGGTGCCAAATTTGCCAACCCCAAGGCCGAAGTCTTCAGTAACATGACGGGCACCACGGGCGCCGCCTGGAACGATCCGGCACGTGGTGGGGAACTCGCCAAGGCCCAGTTTGCCAAGGGTTCCGATGTGGTGTTTGCAGCGGCTGGCGGGACCGGTACCGGCGTCTATCAGGCGGCCAAGGACAGCGGCAAGCTCGCCATCGGTGTGGACAGCAACCAGAACCACCTGCAACCCGGCACCATGCTGACATCCATGATCAAGCGCGTGGACGTGGCCGTGTACAACGTCATCAAGGGCCACAAGCCGGGCCTGTCGGTGCTGGGCCTGAAGGAAGGCGGCGTCGACTATGCGCTTGATGCGAACAATGCCAAACTGGTGAGCGCCGACATGAAGAAAAAGGTTGACGGCCTGAAAGCCGACATCATCAGCGGCAAGATCAAGGTCGCCGACTACATGGCAGACAACGCCTGCAAGTACTGATGAGCAGTGCCGCGCCAGCGGTGCGGATGCGGGGCATCCACAAGCGGTTTGGAGCGGTTCAAGCCAATGTTGATGTCGCCTTGCACGTGGCGCCTGGAACGGTGCATGGCATCGTAGGAGAGAACGGCGCCGGCAAGAGCACCCTGATGTCGGTGCTCTACGGCTTCTACAGAGCCGACAGCGGCCAGATTGATGTCTTCGGCAAACCTGCCAACATTCGCAACGCCGATGACGCCATCGCGCTTGGCATTGGCATGGTGCACCAGCACTTCATGCTGGTCGATACCCTCAGCGCCCTGGAGAACGTGATGCTGGGCGCGGAGCCCCACTGGCTGCTGGCGCGTGCGCAAGCAGCCGTGCGGGTCAAGTTGGAGGCATTGATGCAGGCTACCGGCCTGCAGCTTGATCTGGACAGCCTGGTTGCTGATCTGGCAGTGGGCGACCGCCAGCGGCTCGAAATTCTCAAAACCCTGTACCGAGGCGCCAAAATCCTGATCCTGGATGAGCCAACGGCGGTTCTCACGCCACAGGAAACCGGGCATTTGTTCCAGGTTCTCGATTTGCTGCGCAAGCAGGGCACGACGATTGTGCTGATCACTCACAAGTTGAAGGAGGTGATGCGTTTGTGCGATCGCGTCACCGTCATGCGTGCTGGTCGTGTCGTGCACGACCTGCCGGTCGCCGATGCCTCAATCGAGAGCCTGGCAGAAGCCATGGTGGGACGCAAAGTCAACATCGGTCGCGATCATGTCGATGACGGCTCGCCTGGACCCGTGCTGCTGCAAGCGCGCAACCTGCAGGTACGTGACGCACTCAATGTGACGCGCCTGAAGGGGCTGAACCTGAGCCTGCGCTCGGGTGAAATAGTCGGCGTTGCCGATGTGTCGGGCAATGGTCAGAGTGAATTGCTTGACCTGCTGTCGGGTTTGCTGCAGCCCTCCAGCGGTCAACTGGAAATCGGAGGCAGAACCTTCGAGGCAGGTCAGTGGCTCGACCCTGGCACGGCGCGCCAACTCGGTCTGGCCCACGTGCCGGAAGACCGGCATGCGCGCGCTCTTGTGATGAATTTTCCTGCCTGGGAATCCGCCGTCCTTGGCTACGACGGGCTGCCGGAGTACGGTCAAGGTGGCTGGTTGAACCACCAGCACATGCACCGCGCAACCGAACAGTACATGGAGCGCTTCGACGTGCGCCCGCGTAACCCGGAACTGCCCAGCAGCAAGTTCTCAGGCGGCAACCAGCAAAAACTGGTGCTGGCGCGCGAACTCGGCCAGGCACCCAAAGTTCTGTTGGTCGGTCAACCGACGCGCGGCGTCGATATTGGTGCCATCGAGTTCATCTACTCACAACTGCGCGCGCTGCGCAAAGCTGGCTGTGCAGTGCTGCTGGTATCGAGTGAACTCGACGAAATTCTCGCCCTTTCAGACCGCGTCATTGTGATGTACCAGGGCGCGGTGACCGGCGAACTCCCGATTGCCGATTGCAACGAAACCCGTTTGGGAATGCTGATGCTCGGTGGGGGCGTGCAATGAGGAGCAGCTACAGTCTTCCGCGCTGGGCTGACCTGGTCTTGCTGCCTTTGGTCTGTCTGGTACTGGCTTTGCTGGCAGCTGCACTGGTCGTGCTGATGGTGGGGCAGGACCCGCTGCGCGTCATCACCGTGCTGATTCAGGGCTCGCTCGGGAGCCAGCGTGGTCTGAGTTACACGCTGTATTACGCGACCACCTTCATCTTTACCGGACTCGCCGTTGCGGTTGCGTTCCACGCCGGCTTGTTCAATATCGGTGGCGAGGGGCAGGCCATCATGGGAGGACTTGGCACCGGTCTGGCTGCCATCTACCTGTCGGCCTTGCTGCCAGCCTGGTTGATGCTGCCCCTGATGTTGATTTCAGGCGCCCTCTTTGGCATGGTCTGGGCCATCGTACCGGCCTACCTTCAGGCCTACCGTGGCAGCCACGTGGTCATCACCACCATCATGTTCAACTTCATCGCCAGCAGTGTGCTGGTGTATCTGCTGGTGAACCACCTGCGCCCGCCAGGAACCATGTCGGTGGAGAGCGCCCCGTTTGCCGCTTCCGCCAAGCTGCCCGCCATGCACGAGGCGCTGGCTGCCCTGGGTGTTGAGTGGCCCAGTTCACCGCTGAACCTGAGCCTGTTTCTGGCCCTGCTGGCCTGCCTGGGCGTTTACCTGTTCCTCTGGCGCACGCGTGGCGGCTACCACCTGCGCGCTGTCGGCTCCAGCCCGGGCGCCGCAGAGTATGCGGGCATCAAGACGCGGCATCAGGTCGTCGTCGCCATGGCGATCTCGGGCGCGCTGGCGGGTCTGGTGGGCATGAACGAAATCGCCGGCGTCAACGGCAAACTGCTGCTTGAATTTGTCAGTGGCGCCGGCTTTACCGGCATCGCAGTCTCGCTGATGGGACGCAACCATCCGCTGGGCATCATCCTGGCCAGCCTGCTGTTCGGCGCCCTGTTTCAAGGGGGTGCCGAAGTGGCTTTTGAAGTGCCGGGCTTCAGCCGCGATATGGTGGTCATGCTACAGGGATTTATCGTGTTGTTTTCCGGCGCCATGACCTATGTGTTTGCGCCGGCGCTGGCCTGGTGCCTGGCCCTGCTGCTGCCCCGCGCAGTAGCGTCTTCCGCTTCGGGAGTGTCCGATGGATGAGGTGTTTGTCGGCGAGATGATTGCCTCAACGCTGCGGCTGTCCACGCCGCTGATTTTCTGCGCGCTGGCGGGTCTGCTGTCGGAACGCTCGGGTGTCGTCGACATCGGTCTGGAAGGCAAGATGTTGTTTGCCGCTTTTGCCGCTGGCGCGACAGGCGCCGTCTATGGCTCCACCATGCTGGCCGTGCTGGCTGCGATGCTGGTCGCGACTGCCCTGTCGTGGTTGCATGGGCTGGCTTGCGTGAGCCATCGCGGCGATCAGGTGGTCTCGGGCGTTGCCATCAACATCGTCGCTGCCGGCATGACGGTTGTGCTCGGCGTAGCCTGGTTTGCACAGGGTGGACAGACACCGCCGGTATCCGCTGCGGTGCGCATCACCGCCCTCTTCCCGGGTGCCGCAGGCTCGCTGCAAAGTGTGCCGCTGCTAGGCCCCGTGTTGGCCCACGCCCTGTTCGGCCACAACGCCATGGTCTATCTGGCTGTGCTGCTGGTTCCAGCGGTTTGGTGGTTGCTCTTCAGAACCCGCTTCGGACTGCGTCTGCGTGCCGTGGGCGAAAACCCGCAGATGGTGGACGCTGCAGGGGTCTCGGTGCAGCGCCTGCGCTACACGGCGCTCACGCTCAACGGCATTCTGTGCGGTCTGGCCGGAAGCTATCTGGTGCTGGCGCAGAACGCCAGCTTTTCACAGAACATGACGGCCGGGCGCGGCTTCATGGCACTGGCGGCCCTGATCTTTGGCCGCTGGCATCCATTGGGTGCCTTGTGGGCCTGTCTGCTGTTCGGCTTTCTTGATGCTGCCGCGATTCGCCTGCAGGGCGTGAAGTTTGCCGCGATCGGTGAAGTGCCGGTGCAGGCGATTCAGGCCCTGCCCTATGTCCTGACCGTGGTGCTGCTGGCTGGTTTTATCGGCAAGGCTGTGGCGCCAAAGGCGCTGGGCCGGCCGTATGTCAAGGAGTCGTGACCTCGTGTCCCTGATCACCGGCAATTGCTCTTGGTGATCCTCGGGCTAGCGCTGGGGCATGTCCTTCTCCGAATATCCCAGGCTCACTGTTGCATCGGGTGGAATCGCTGGCATGGTGGCATTCCATTCTTCCCAGGCCTGGCGCATGGCGGCCAGTCGCTCTGGCTCAAGGGGTCCGAGATTGGCGCGTTCGCGTTCATCAGAGGGGAGATTGAAGAGGTATTCGTTGTCATCGACCCGCAGATACTTCCAGTCGCCGTCGCGCAGGGCACGCTGACTGCGGTGCTTCATGCGCCAATGCAAAGGACGCTTGAAGCTCTGACGCGGGTCTTGTAGCACCGACAGCAGCGAGATGCCGTCCAGAGGGTAAGCGGGGTCTGCCGCGACCCCGGCGACAGCCAGCATCGTGGCCGACCAATCCATGGTCATGCAGTGCTGTTCGCTGCAATTTCCTGGTGCAATCACTGCAGGCCAGTGCGCAATCCACGGAACCCGAATACCACCTTCGGTCAAATCCATCTTGCCGCCGACCAGAGGCCAGTTGTCTGAAAAACGCTCGCCACCGTTGTCGCTGGTAAAAACGACCAGCGTGTTCTCTGACAAACCCTGTGCCTGCAGCGTCGCCATCAACTTGCCAATCCCCTCATCCATATGGTGGATCATGCGCTGATAGGTGTGAATATTGCCGCCCTGCAAGTGGATGATGTTGTTCTTGATCTCCTGTGCCAGGGCAGCGTCATCGCGTGTCTCCCACGGCCAGTGCGGCGCGGTGTAATGCAGACTCAGGAAGAAAGGCTTGCCTGCTCTGGCGCCAGTGGCCATACGCTGCACGTAGTCCACGGCGTGGTCAGAAATCAGGTCCGTCAGATAGCCTTCTTCGGCGTGTTCTTCCTCGACGCCTTCATGGCTTCGCCACAGGTCATGAGCACCGGTGAAATTACAGTGCGTGAAATAGTCGACCCCGCCGGCCATCGGACCGAAGAACTCTTCGTAGCCGGATTGCAAAGGCCCAAAGCTTGGCGGATAACCCATGTGCCACTTGCCGATCAGTGCGGTGCGGTAACCGCTGGCGCGCAAGAGCGACGGTAGCGTCGGGTGCTCGGGCGGCAGGCCCAGCGTCGTACTGCCACGGCTCTTGCTGTTGATCGGCTCTTCTGCTGCGCCACGCAGACGGTACTGGTAGCGCCCCGTCATCAGGGCAAAACGCGTAGGGGAACAGACAGGCGAGTTGGAATAACCCTGCGTGAACTTCAGACCCCTGGCGGCGAGTTCGTCCAGCACCGGCGAGACCGGTCCAAATCGCGCATCGCGACCACCATAGCAGCCGAGGTCGGCGAAGCCGATGTCATCGCAAACGATGAAGATGATGTTGGGGCGCGCTACGGCAGCTGTCATAGTGCAATTCTCCAACGTAATCAAGCGTTGATATTGAAAACCCGCAGCGCGTTGGTTCCCCGAATTGCGTCGCAATGAGCCTGTGGCAAAGCAGCGGTATTCGCAAAAGCCCCCTTGGTGTCGTGCACCTGATGTGGCCAGTCGGTCCCCAACATCACGTGCTCGGCCCCCACGACCGAGACCAGGTACTGCAAGGCGCCCAGGTTGTAGGTGATGCTGTCGTAGTAGATGTGGCGCAGGTAGTCGCTAGGTTTGCGTTTCATCTGGCGGCGCTGCGGAATCTCCACCTCGTCGCCCTTTTCAAAACGTCCCACCAGATAAGGCAGTGTTCCACCCCCGTGCGAAGCGATGATTTTCAGATTCGGGTACTGGTCGAAGAACCCTTCAAAAATCATGCGCGTGATGGCCAGCGTGGTGTCAAACATGAAGCCAACCGACCAGCTCAGATCGAACTTGGTCATATCCATCATGTCCACGCCCGGAGGATCGGTGGGATGCACCAACACCGGCAGCGCGCGCCTGTCGATCTCGGCCCAGATCGGCGCAAAAAGCGGGTCGGTCAGACTGCGGCCCGACACGTTGGCCAGCACCATGACACCGACCGCACCGTTGTCGCAACTGCGCGCCAATTCCAGAAGCGCGCGCTGCGGGTATTCCCAGGGCAGTGAAGTGAACCAGCGAATGCGACCAGGGTAAGTCGTCTGCGCCTGCGCCATCGTGTCGTTGGACTCCACGGCTGCGCGACAACTGATCTCCTCGTTGCCCCAGTACACATTGGGACAGGTCAGCGAAACGATCGAGATGTCGATGCCGGCCGCGTCCATGTGCTTGATGCGCAAGTCGTAGTCGAAATGGCCGCGCTGCGGAATCACGACCGGCGTGTTACCCCTGAATACCTCCTGCTGCCCGTCGGGTCGGGTCTTGATGTTGTAGATCCCGCCCTCGCTCTTGAGCAACTCGAGCCACTTGGGTGTGAACATATGGGTATGGACGTCAATGACAGGCATGTTTTATCTCCAGGTTGGCGTGAATAATAGCCGCTGGAAACTCCAATAGAATGTTTTCGGTTCTCAAGCAAACTGACAAGCAGATCTTCCACGACTAACTTTTCCACAAGGATCCGAGATGCAAAGACGACAATTTCAAACGCTGGCCGGTGCGGCCGCACTTGGCTTGCTGGGTTCGCCTGCCTTGCTGCGCGCTCAGGACAAACCCATCATCAAGATCCTGGTCGGATTCCCGCCCGGAGGCTCGGTGGATGTGGTGGCACGACTGCTGGCTGATCGTATGAAAGTGGCACTGGACCAGAATGTCATCGTTGACAACAAGCCCGGTGCTGCCGGTCGTGTTGCCCTGGGCGAAGTCAAACGCGAGGCTGCGGACGGCAACACGTTCGTTCTGGCAGCCAGCGGGGCCCTGGTAATCCTGCCCTGGCTCTTGAAGAACCTGGGCTACGACCCGGTGCGTGATTTCACACCGATCGCGCGCACAACCAGTTTTGATTTCGCACTCACCGTCGGTCCTGGTGCACCGGCCGGCGACATCAAGGCGCTGTTCGCCTGGCTCAAGGCCAATCCCACCAAGGCCAATTACGCCACATCCGGGGCCGGTACGGTGCCCCATTTCACCGGACTGCTGCTGGCGCAGGAAACGTCCATGGCGCTGACGCACGTGGCCTACAAGGGAGGCGCCCCGGCGGCGCAGGACTTGTTGGGTGGCCAGATTCCGCTGATGATTGACACGGCGTCCGAGACCATAGAACACCACCGCAGTGGCAAGTTGCGGATTCTGGCGGTGACGGGTGAAAGCCGCTCCGCTGCCCTGCCCGAGGTGCCCACGCTCAAGGAACTTGGCTACAACGTTGTGGCCGATGCGTTCTTTGGTCTTTACGGTCCGCCCAACATGCCGGCAGACAAAGTCCAGAGAATCAGCGATGCCATCGCCCAAGCCTCGAACAACCCGGAGTTTCAATCACGCGTGCGCGCGCTGGGTCTCACGCCTGCTTTTGCCGGATCGCAGGCTCTTGCCAATTTGCAGGCTGTGCATCTGAAGCGCTGGGAGGGTCCGATCAAGGCATCCGGTTACACGATGGACCAGTGAGGTCCCAGGAGCCGTCTGGCGCAATTGGGCACAGTGGCAGTTTCCAGGCAAACCAATTGCGCAATTCTTACTTCAGTTGATCCATCGCTTGTGGCGATCCGGTTCATGACCATTGCGGCCGCTCATCACAAGTCTTGATCGGTTTGGCTTAACTCACTTTTTCGACAGCGAAAAACCTCATTTTTTCACTTAAGACTTTTGGTCTGTGCTTATGTTCTTCTCCTTCCGGGAGAATGAAAACATCACCCGCTGCGTATAGCGAAACCGTTCCAGCGATATCAATCTCGACAACACCATCGAGAACGTATCCGATGTGTCCCTTTAGACACCAGGAAGGATGAACCATCGCTTTGTCCCACTCAACCAGCCGTAACTGCAAATCGCCTTGTTGAAAGCGCTTAAAGCGCATACCGTCACCAACTTCAACCCAGTCCATCTCATCAAACTTTACTTTATGTGAAAGTGGCATGTTCATTTTCAAATATCCTCAATAGCTTTCTCTCATGCTATATCAAGATCTGCAGCGGGCTTGGCAGTCAATGGCTCAGCCTTGAGTGATTTTCGGCGCGTGTTACTGCAACGGCTAAACCGAGTGACCCTACATGAACGCCCCCTATGCCAAGCCCTCAATTCGTTTTGACTTAAAGGTAAAGATTGCACCCGTACATTCGGACTCTTGGTGTGACTTTTGGTCACGGTCCCTGATGGGATTCGCTGGTTGGCTCCTCAATCGGTATGTCGCACTTTGATGTGCCCAGTCACTCTCGGGATATTTCAACCACGGTCTTACCTGTCTTGCCATCACTTCATGATTGCTTGAGCAATCGGTAGTTCAGTTCCCCCTGTTTTGTTTTCGCTGCTTTACTTTACTTGCCGACCTGAGTACACACCCACAGGTTCACGTGTGTAGCCAGGTCGAAACACTCGATCATGTGTCAACAACGCCCACACAATGCGGGCATTCTTATTGGCGAGCGCCACGGCCGCCACATTGTTGTTACGTCGGCTCACGATTGCATTGATCCATCTGCACGTTGAATCAGTTTTATCTTTCCCGCTGTAAATGACTGAGCGCGCTCCATGAATCAAGAGTGTTCGCAGGTATGTATCCCCCCGCTTGCTGATGCCCAACAGGTTTTGCTTTCCTCCACTGGAGTGCTGCCGCGGAACCAGTCCCAGCCACGCCGCCACTTGACGTCCGTTGTCAAAGTTTTTGGCATCCCCAAGCGACGCCACCAATGCGCTGGCGGTGATTGGGCCGATGCCAGGGACTTGGGCCAATTTGCTACTGGCAGAACTCTGACGATGCCACTTCACAATTTGCAACTCCAGCTCATCGACTTGGGTGTCCAACTCTTTGAGATGGTCAAGCAAGCGCTGGATGAGCAACCGAAAGGCTCCTGGCAACTCGTTGCTGGCATCTTCAATGAGCTCTGGTACCCGTTTGGCGATGTGCCAAATTCCCTGTGGAACGATCAGTCCAAATTCCGAGAGCAAGCCGCGAATCTGGTTGGCCTGAGCTGTACGGGCTTTCACAAAGCCTTGGCGTACCGTATGCAGTGCCAATACGCTTTGCTGCTCGACGTCTTTGATTGGCACAAAACGCATGTTGGGTCTGGCTACCGCCTCACAGATCGCCTCGGCATCGGCTGCATCGTTTTTATTGGTCTTAACGTAAGGCTTGACGAACTGAGGTGCCATCAATTTGACGGTGTGGTCAAAACTTTGCAACTTGCGCGCCCAGTAGTGCGCTCCACCACAGGCTTCCATGCCAATCAAACAAGCTGGCAGGTTGATGAAAAACTCTGCCATCTGGTCACGCCGCAATTGCTTCTTGAAAACCGTCTTACCCAGTTCGTTGACTCCGTGAAGCTGAAACACATTTTTGGCCAGGTCGATGCCTACTGTAGAGACTTTCATAGTGGTTGCTCCTGTTTGCTAAAAGGGTTGCTACGCAACTCCACTTTGGCACACAACGGTGCCGCCTAAGGTGGGGGCGTTCATCCCATTGGTATGGATCGGTCAGATCGTGAATCAGAACAGTAGCCTAAGGTCTTTTGAAGCCAGCCACCTCTCTCCGAATCCGCCCGTCAGAATTGAAAGGTAGGCCTGAGGAAGATCCAGGGCCGGCAGTGCCGCGTTTGCCGACATTCAGCGCTATCCCCCAAATGGGGGATAGGCGTGCCAAAAAACGATGCCTAGAATGGGACGACAGACTGCGGCGGCGCCACAAACTATTTCAACTCAGCATCAAACTCTTCACCATGCGCAAACTCATCACCATCGTCGTCGCAATATTCCTCACCATTGACGTGTACGCAGGCCCAGCAAGCCAAGAATCCGTCGAAGCTCTCCTCGAAGTCACGAAGGCTGAGGCGCTGATGGGTTCAATGTACGGCAGCATGGAGCAAATGATGCGTCAAGGCATGCAACAGGCTGTCAAAGGCAAGACGCTCAGTTCTGAGCAACAGCGAATATTGGATACTGTGCCTGCCAAGTTTATAGCCGTTGTGCGCGAGGAATTGAATTGGGAGAAGTTGAAGCCCATGCACGTTCAGCTCTATCGCGACACATTCGAACAGGAAGAGATTGACGGCCTTCTCGCGTTCTACAGAAGCCCTGCGGGTCAAGCGTTTGTGAACAAGATGCCATTGGTCATGCAGAAGGCGATGGCAATGGGACAGTCGCAGATGCAGGCAGTCATCCCCAAGATGATGGCCGCGATTCAAAGCGCGATCGCTGAGGCAAAGGTATCCAATTAGCAGCGACGGCTGCTGGGGGCCGCTTAGCTTGAACGTTGAGTGTCCGATATTCGGAAGTTTGAAGGTCGGCAAAGTGTCTACTTGAGCCGATCCCGTGGCCGACCCATGAACAAACCCTGACGACAGTTGACAGATTCCAGTGAAGCATCCAGTTCGCCGACTAAGCGTACGGCAACGCTATGATGTCTGCACCAACATCGTTTCCTGAAAGTGGTGACCCCCATGCGCACTGCCAGCTTTGCCATTGCTTGCCTTCTGTCTGCCGTTGTCGTGACTTCACCCGCTGTTGCGCAAACGCCCTGGAACACCGAGAGCGGTCTGGTGCTGGTGGGCAAGGTGGTAACCATGAACGACGCCGGCGATGTGCTGCCCAACGCCAGGGTCTGGCTCGCGGGCGGCAAGATCATGGCTGTGGCACGCGCCGGCGAGGCGCTGCCGGACGCCGCAAAAGATGCGCCGGTGGTCGACAGCAAGGGCGCGATCTACCCCGGCATCATCGATCTGCACAACCACCCGGAGTACGCCATCTACCCGCTGCTGCCGATCACGCGCAAATACCGGGACCGCTACGAGTGGCGCTGGTACGACGATGTCTACAACAAGCGTGTCACCTTTCCGCAGGAAGTGCTGACACGCCCCTACTACCTGGACCTCGGTATCGAGGTCGGCCGTTACGGTGAGTACAAGGCGCTGGCCGGTGGCACCACCTCCTTGCAGGGTGGCCGGACCAATCTGGCCTATTCTAGGGAGGAATGCCTGGTCCGCAACATCGAGAATTCACAGGTGGAGTCGCGCGTGGCGGCAAGTCGCGTGGATATTGGTCGCAGTTCCAAGGAGTGGAGCGCGATGCAGGCCGAGCGCAGCAAGGGTCCGCTGGTGGTGCATCTGGCCGAGGGTCCGTCACCCCGCATGGCCACCGAGTTCTACGCCATCAAGGACAGCAACCTGCTCGGGCCGGAACTGATCGCCATTCACGGCGTTGGCCTGACCGAAGTGCAACTCAAGGAAATGGCGACAGTGGGCGCCAAGCTGGTGTGGTCGCCGCTGTCAAACTTCATGCTCTACGGTCAGACTGCCAACATCGAGGCAGCGCGGCGCGCCGGACTGGCGATCAGCCTCGCGCCGGACTGGGGTCCATCTGGCAGCAAGTCCAGCCTGGGCGAGCTCAAGGTGGCCGACCTGTACAACAAGCACGCCCTGCATGGCGCCCTGTCAGACCGGGATCTGGTTGAAATGGTGACGCGCAAGCCGGCCGATGCCATGGGCTGGAGCAAGCGACTGGGTCAGATCACGGAAGGCTATCTGG
>CAIYGK010000081.1 GCA_903925725.1 uncultured beta proteobacterium
CAGTCCGGTCTTGGCCAGTGTCTCAAGCACCTGGGTCGCCCAGATCACCGGCATATGCGTGGCTTCGGCCGCCCAGAGAATTTCCTCCTGGACTTCTGCCAGCCGTTCATAGCCACATTCCACGGCGAGGTCACCACGGGCGATCATGATGCCTGCGCTCTTGCTGGCCATGGCCGAGAACAGCAGTTCAGGAAGGTTTTCAAAGGCGCGGCGCGTCTCGATCTTGAGCACGATGCCGAGGTCTGGTTTGCCGAGTTCAATCAGGCGCTCGCGCAAGGCCTGAACATCGGACGCCTGCTGCACAAAGGAAAGGCCAACCATATCGGCGTGCTGCACCACCGCCGCCAGGTCCTCGATGTCCTTCTCGGTCAGCGCCGGCAGACGCAGCTGGCTGTCGGGCAGGTTGATACCCTTGTCACCCGCGAGCTTTTCTCCGCTGTCCCTTGCATGCGTGATCTGCACCTCCAGCCACGCCGGCTCGACGCGCTTGATCACGCCGCCAATGCGTCCATCATCGAACCAGATGCGTTCTCCAACGCAGACTTGCGCAAAGACTTCGGGCAGGGTGCAGGCCACGGTCGGCATCGGACGTGGCACCCTTCCCTTTGCCTTGCGGGGCAACGAATTGACGGTCGGCCCTGTCAGGCGCAGGGAGCCACCGCGCTCCAGATGCAGCAAGCCGTCTTTGCACGGCAGATCCGTCACACTGGTCATGGCATGCTCGCCTCCCGAGTGACAGCGCTTGAACTTCGTCTGCGGCACCAGGTAAGCCGTTTGAACGCACTCCGCAAGAAAACCGGTTTCGTCCTGCTGCACCAAGCGCAGATGGCGATCAGCGCCGCGGGCGTCCGTGAACTCGATCCGGTCACCGAGCTCTAGTTGGGCGAGCCATTGCGCTTCGACCCCAACGTGTTCGGTAGCTCCTGTGACCGGCACGGTAGCGCCCGAGAGACGGATGCCGACGCAGGCAGGAGCCAGCACTCGGCCCAAATCGTCGCGCTCCGGTCGGAGCTTGAGTACCGCTGTGTCAGAGGGAATGTGGCCGGTGCGCAGCTTTGGCCCACCCAGGTCCATCAGAATCCTGACCGAGCGACCCATGGTCTTGGCCGCCCGGCGGACGTGCGCCGCCATGGCTTTCCACTCAGCCGGGCCATCATGCGCGCAATTAATCCGCGCTATGTCCATCCCGGAGGCGAGCAGGCGCCTGATGAGACCGAAATCCGTGGCGGCTTCGGAAGGCAGTGTGACCATGATGCGTACGACACGATCCACTGGCGCAGTTCCAAGCAGTTCGGCAGTATGTCGCTCAAGCAGTTTCAGACTGGTCTTGATGCCGACTGGTTCATCGGTGGAATGCGGCTCCCACGACTGGCCGGTCAAGCGGTGCAGGATACCCAATACCTTGTCGAGATTGGCCATCACGTGCGACTCGGCCCGGCCAAGAGACGACAGGCCGACCCTGGACAACCATTCCTGCAGATCGCGCCTGTCATGGCGTCGCAACGCCAGGTAATGCACCAGGTTGCGCGCGCTGGCTCTGTAAGATGGATCGACGCTTTGCAGCAGTTCAGTCAAGCCGGCTTCACTGGCTTGCATGCTTTGGCGCAGCGTCCACAACTGCTCGATGATGCTCTTGCATTCAGCTTCATCCCAGGTATCAACGACTGGACGTTGTTTGCGGGTTTGCATTTCTTCACTTCCACGTTGCGCTGTGCCGTGTCTGCCATTCGAACAGCGTGACATGCTGCTATTGGTTCACTGCAGCTCTTTGGGGTCTTGATTCTCTACCAGTTTGCCGATATTTCAACCACTCGTTTCGACCTTCTCGCCGTAGTTCACACTGAATCGAGATAGACAAGTTACCAACATGAACTATTTGTGACAGTTTCGGGACGATACCGTGTAAAAACAGATCTGGGCACACA
>CAIYGK010000082.1 GCA_903925725.1 uncultured beta proteobacterium
CAGGTGCGGTCGATTGGCAATTGGGATGAAACCGGCAATGGACGTTATCTTTATTGGGAAGAGATCGATTTGATGGTCGCTTCAGGGGCATTTTAAGTTCACTCCCATACGCATACCCACACCCAATTTTGGGCCGATGAAAGATTTGAGTCAAACACGCTTTATGCCATTTGCCAAGACATTGCCGTGTCGTTGAAGATTCTTAGAAATCGATATTCGCACGACATACAACTTGCTTGGCCGTGGGGCTATTTTCGCAAAGACTGGCTTGCGGAAATAGCCGGCTTGGGCGTCAAAGTGTGCCACACGATGCGCCCCGGTACAAATTTTCCGGGGTGTGACTTGCGGCAAATACGACGGCTGGGCGAAGACTCTTTGTCACTGGAAAAGCAGCTACTATTTTCCGCAGCAAGTTCACGATGGGCGGGACGAGGACTCAACGTTTCGTCGGATGTTTGGCGCACGTTGCGCAATCGTTCGTGAGCTGATCCAATTTTTGGGCTTTTTTATGAACACCATCGCTGTTATCGGTCTGGGATATGTCGGCCTTCCCCTGGTTATCGAATTTGGCAAACACACCCGCACCATCGGGTTCGACAATGCCACCGTTAAAGTGGAATCGTGCAAACGTGACGTAGACCCGTCGCGTGAGTTGCCGGACACAGAAATGCGCGCAGCGGTACACGCCGAATATTCGTCTGACCCTGGGATTTTGAAAGAGGCCGACGTCATCATCATTGCCGTGCCCACGCCTGTTGATAACGCACACATTCCCGACTTTTCTCCACTAATTGGTGCCAGTAAAAGTGCCGGGCAGAACATGAAGCGGGGCGCCATCGTGGTGTACGAGTCGACCGTGTACCCAGGGGCCACTGAAGAAATTTGCATCCCGGTGCTGGAGCGTGAGTCTGGCCTGAAGTGGAAGCAGGACTTCTTTGTCGGTTACTCGCCAGAGCGCATTAACCCTGGCGACCGTGAGCACACGCTCACGACCATTTTGAAAGTCGTCTCCGGCGACACGCCTGAAACGCTGGAGAAGGTGGCCGCCCTGTATGAGCGCATCGTCAAGCCCGGTGTGCACCGCTGCTCCAGCATCAAGGCGGCAGAGGCGTGCAAGGTGATTGAGAACACGCAGCGCGACCTCAACATTGCGCTGATGAACGAGTTGGCCATCATCTTCGAAAAGATTGGCATCGATACATCTGAGGTGCTGAAGGCGGCCGGCACCAAATGGAACTTCTTGAAGTTCAGCCCCGGCTTGGTGGGTGGGCATTGCATTGGCGTGGACCCCTACTACCTGACGCACAAGGCCGAGACGCTGGGCTACCACCCGCAGGTGATCCTGGCTGGACGGCGCATCAACGACGGCATGGGCAAGTTCATTGCCGAGCAGACCATCAAGCAGATGATTGCAGCCGGTAGCCACATCAAAGGTGCACGCGTTAACGTACTAGGCCTGACTTTCAAGGAAAACTGCGCAGACCTTCGCAATTCCAAGGTGGCGGATGTGATCAACGAGCTCAAGACCTATGGTGTAGAGGTGTTCGTGCACGACCCCTTCGCCGACCCCGCAGAAGCCCTGCATGAGTACGGTGTCACGCTTCTCCCATGGGCCGACCTCCCCCGCGCTGACGCCATCGTGGCGGCAGTATCACACAAGCAGATGACCGCGCTGTCGGTAGACGATTTTCAGCAAAAATTGGTCAAAGGTGGCTGCTTTATTGACGTCAAGGCGTGCTTTGATGCAGCCAACTTTGAGGCAGCGGGGATTCGGGTTTGGCGGCTGTGAAGGACAGGCGGGGGCCGCCAGCCCAGTTGTTCACAATGACTTGGCAGTGATCAAGCCGCCTGCTCCGGTCGAAGTAAAGGTGGCAACCCGACCCTCAACATCCGACAATGCTTCGGAAACTGTAGCGCCATTGCATCACCAGGTGCGGCGCCGTGCCTGACAAGGTAATATTCGGACAATGATGTCCCCAAGTCGTATTGGCACCTTTCTGACGATCGTCATGATCGCGATCGTCAGCCCCGCCGATGCAAAGCGCAGCAAGGGGAGTCCTGTAAAGCCGACCCAAGAAACAGCCCGGGAGCCTGCAAAGGCATCTGGGTTGGCCGCTGCGTTTGAGAAGCTTACGCGCGATTCGCTGGTATCACGCTCTGTAGCACTAAGCGATATTGGATTGAACGCAGCCGTCGTGATGGGTGGTACCCAGACCCTGCAGAATATTTACTGGCCGGTACCTGCCAACGTTCCCCTGTTGAATGTTGCAATACAGCTTGATGCCGGCTACATGCGAGCCGACTCCGGACGCACGACGCTGGTGCTGTCGCTGGACAAGACGCCTGTACTTGCACAGGATGTGGCTTTGAAGCGCGGTGATGCAAGTTTGCTTCTTCCGGTGCCAGGCCTAACCGAAGCCTCCGGTTTGGTTCGTCTGGGTATTGCCTGGAACACCATCGTCTCCAGCAACGCAGTTGACCCTCGTTGTACTGATACTCGGTCCATGGGCAACCTGTTGCGCATAGAGCCAACAAGCCATTTGTCATACCAGTTCGATTCCGATGGAATTCAAGACTTGTCTGCCGCCTGGACAGCCATGCCACAAGCGCCGGTAATTCTTGTAGCAGGGGAGCCGTTGGACCAGAATTCATATGAAACCGCTTGGCGAATTGGGCTCACCATGGAACGCGCTGGCAAGCGGCCCAGTGTGGTGACCTTGCCTTCGGTTGGGCAGGAGATTGACCTGGGTGCTATCTCGATACCAGATGCACTGCGCAGAATATCTTCGTTCGCTTCCCTTGCTCAGGGAGGCAAGCATGCCCTGAAGAATTCCGCCGAACTTGGAGCCTGGATTGCACTGAATCAAATCAGCACTTCTCACGCGGATGTCATTGTGGCAGACCACAGACTCGCCAGCAGCCTTACAGATGGCTTGACTGCACTGTCACTCCAGATCGAGAAGGAGGCGCCGGATGCAGTTGCCGCATTTTCGCTGTTGCGCGCGCAGCGCCTTGATTCTCTCGTCAAGTTGACCGTCCCTGGCGAACTGCGGATTGCAAATTCTCCAGGCGGGTCGACCCTGGTGGTGTCACCCGATGTAGGCACCAGACTGGCGGCGATCTTTGACACACCTTGGCGCGATATAGCCGCCTCCCGCAGGCTGGTCGTAAAGAGCGTGAAGTCACCCTCCGAGGACTTTGACGAAGACATGGTTTCGCTGAGAGCGCTGGGGGTGGAACCCAGGAGTTTCGACCTGGCTGCCGATGGCTTGTGGGATGCCAAGTTTGAGATTGGCTCAGAGCCGCTCAAAGGCAGGCTCCCCACCAAATTGGTTCTTGACATTTCTGCAGCACCGACCACGGGCTGGACGGCGC
>CAIYGK010000083.1 GCA_903925725.1 uncultured beta proteobacterium
GTGCTGGGCATTCTGTCAGCCACCGGCACCGGCATTCTGCTGTCCGCCATCATCGGCGCACTGGTCATGAAGTACAACCCGATTGAAATCGTTCGCACCTTCTTGCGTACCTTCTGGCTGGTGCGCTATTCGCTGATGACCATCGTCCTGATGCTGGGCCTTGGCACGCTGACACGCTACTCCGGTACCGATACGACACTCGGCCTGGCGTTTGCCAACAGCGGTGTCCTCTATCCCTTCTTCGGCACCTTGATGGGCTGGATCGGAGTCGCGATGACGGGCTCTGACACTGCATCCAATGTGCTATTTGGCGGCATGCAAAAAGTGGCGGCAGAACAACTTGGTCTCTCGCCCAACCTGATGGGCGCTGCCAACAGTTCTGGCGGTGTCATGGGCAAGATGATCGACGCGCAGTCCATCGTCGTGGCCTCTACTGCGACACGCTGGTTTGACCATGAAGGCGACATCCTGCGCTATGTGTTCTTTCATTCGATCGCCCTGGCCTGCCTGGTCGGCCTCTATGTAACGATGCAGGCCTATGTCTGGCCGTTCACCGCCATGGTCGTCAAATAGCGCTCTGTCAAAGCAGGCGGTCGCGCCGTGCCAGCGCCGGAAACAGGCGCAGCCACGCGGCCGCGACCAGCAGGGTGCCTATGCCCCCGGCAACGACCGAACCCACCGGCCCCCAGAGGGCCGCTGTCGCGCCGGATTCAAACTCACCGAGTTGATTGGACGCACCAATAAAGATCGAGTTAACGGCCGAGACCCGGCCGCGCATCTCGTCGGGTGTTTCCAGCTGCACCAAAGTCAGACGGATCACCACGCTGATGTTGTCGGCCGCACCTGTGACAGCCAGCGCCAGCAGCGCGACAGCAAAATGTGTGGACAGTCCAAACAGCACAGTGGCCAGGCCAAACACGGCCACTGCTGCCAGCAGACGGTGCCCGACCCGCTGGCGTAGCGGAAAACGCATCAGGCACAGCGACATGGCCAGCGCACCCACTGCCGGCGCCGCACGCAGCAGACCCAGCCCAACCGGCCCGGTGTGCAAAATGTCACGCGCGTAAATCGGCAGCAAGGCGGTGGCGCCACCCAGCAACACTGCAAACAGATCAAGCGAGGTCGCGCCAAGCAGAACTTTGCGACGCCAGACAAACTTGAAGCCGGCCAGTACCGTGCTCCAGGATGCGGCCAAACCGGAGGCTTGGTGCTGGTAGCGCACCAGCAGGGTAAGCGCGGCCGCAAGCAGCAGCAGCGCACCGCTCGTGGCGTAGACCACCGTCGCCCCCATCACGTAAAGCAGGCCACCCAGCGCCGGCCCGCAAATAATGGCGACCTGCATGCCACTGGAACTCATGGCAATGGCACTTTGCAACAGTTGCTGCGGCACCAGTAAAGGCGTCAGAGCCTGCTGCGCCGGCATCTGGAAAGCGCGCGTGACACCAAGTACCACCGATAACACAAAGATCAATTCCCTGGTGACGAAACCGCCGGGCGTTGCCAGCACCAGCAGCGAAGCCACGAGTGCCTGAGCCAGCATGCAAGTGGCAAAGATGCGGCCCCGATGCAAGCGATCCGCCAGATGCCCCGCTGGCAAGGTCATGATCAAGGCCGGCACAAACTGGAACAAACCGACCAGCCCCAGATCCCACGCACTCGACGTGATGTCGTACATGTGCCAGGCCAGCGCCACCATCAACATCTGATTGGCCAGGACACCGGCCAGGCGCGCCAGCCAGAAGCGCATGAATTGGCGCTGCGCAAACAATTGTGAATGGTGACTTGATGACATGCCGGAAGATTAACAGCATGGCTTGGATGACTGCCTGCGCGCCAGGCTCGCGACCGTCAAGCGTCTGAGGCTTTGGCTTTGCCGACCCACTGCGCGTAGTTGATGCGCGCAACATCAAACTGGTCTGTAGTCCGGCAATAGACCGAGGGTGAACCCAGGCGGCCGATGGGTGCAAAGCCGCTGACGCGCAAGCGTGGTCCGATCAAATGATCGGCAACGTGGAACATCACGACCTCACCGATGAGAAGCATGTTGGCGCCAAGCTGCTGCGCGCTGAAGAGCTTGCACTCAAAGCTCACTTGCGCCTGCGCTACACGTGGCGTCTTGATATGCACCGAGGGCGCGGTATGTAGTTGTGCGGCTTCGAGTTCGCTCTGATCCGGCGGAAAGTCGGCTGCCGAAATGTTCATGGCGTCAAACAAGTCCTCGGTCACCATATTCACGACAAACTCGCCACTGGCCTGAATGTTTCTTTCCGTGTCCTTGAGTTCGCCCTTGTCATTGCGGCCCACACTGATGATCAGGTAGACAGGGTCTGCGCCAAGCGCATTGAAAAAACTGAAGGGCGCCAGATTGACCGCGCCGCTCTGGCTGAGCGTGCTGACCCAGGCAATCGGGCGCGGCACCACCAGGTTCGTGAGGAGCTTGTAGTTGTCGGCA
>CAIYGK010000084.1 GCA_903925725.1 uncultured beta proteobacterium
CGTGGCATATACGACAACAAGAAGACAGCCGTGGATAAGGTTTCCAAGGGCAATGGTCGCGTTGTAAATTCGCGTTTCTTCGCCATGACGGCGCACTATCTGTTCGACCCGGATTTCTGCAACGTGGCATCAGGTTGGGAGAAAGGCATTGTCGAGAAGAACGTTCAGGATGCAAGGAGGAGAATCTGGATAGCCGCCAAGGAACAACGCTTTGGCTCATTCGATGAACTCAATATCTGGCTTGAAGCGCGTTGCCGCGTCCTCTGGACGGAGATACATCACCCGGACTATGCCGGCATCACTGTTGCCGATGCACTTGAGCAGGAGCAAATGTATTTGATGCCAATGCCAACGATGTTCGATGGTTATGTCGAAGTGTTGGTGCGAGTGTCGAGTACATGTCTGGTCACTGTGCAGCGTAACCGTTATTCCGTTCCCTGCCATTTGGCAAACCATCAAGTGGCTGTTCATCTTTATCCTGACCGGATCGAAATATCTTCAGAGAATGCAATTGTTGCCTGCCATACGCGCTTACTTGAGCGAGACCAAGTCAGTTATGACTGGCAACACTATATTCCACTGATCCAGAGGAAACCAGGTGCATTACGCAATGGTGCGCCGTTTGCCGATATGCCGATCCCCTTCGCAAAGCTACAAACAGCATTGCGACGACGAGAGCGGCAGCAGGGAGACAGAATCATGGCTAAAGTGCTTTCTGCTGTGCCGGTTCACGGATTGGAAGCTGTTTTGGTCGCGGTCGAATTGGTGTTGGAATCTGAGGTGCCTAGCGCCGAACATATCATGAACGTGCTGGCGCGTTTAAATCAGACACCGTCCCCGGAGCAGGTGGAAACCAGCCTGAAGCTTGCAGAGGAGCCACTGGCAAATACAACACGGTATGACACCTTGAATACGACGGAGGTGTCCAATGTCTGACATCATTAGCCAACTCAAGGTACTCAAATTGCACGGAATGGCGGACTGCTTTACCGAGTTAAAAAGCCAAGGCGCATCCGGCGCAACGGCTTCGCTGGAATCCTCAGAATGGCTTCTTCGCCAGTTACTGGAAGCTGAATCCAATGATCGTGGCATACGTTCTATCCGCTATCAGATCAACGCTGCAAAGTTCCCGATTCACCGTGACTTGCTTGGCTTTGATTTCAGTCAATCCAAAGTGGATGAGCAACTGATCCGTAGACTTGCGACCATGGAATTTACCGATGCCGCACAGAATCTTGTACTGGTAGGAGGGACTGGTACTGGCAAGACGCATCTTGCGACCGCGCTCGGAATAGCGGGCATTCAGCATCACGGCAAAAGAGTTCGTTTTTATTCCACCGTGGATCTGGTGAATACCTTAGAACAGGAGAAGGCTGCTGGCAAACAAGGACGATTAGCCATTAGCTTGTTGCAGATGGACTTGGTTATTCTGGATGAGCTTGGCTATTTGCCGTTCTCACAAACCGGGGGTGCTTTGCTGTTCCACTTGCTCTCAAAACTCTATGAGCGAACCAGTATCATCATTACTACCAATCTGACATTCTCGGAATGGAGTCGCGTGTTCATAGATGCCAAATTAACCACTGCGTTGCTTGATCGATTGACCCATCATTGCCACATCATCGAAACCGGTAATGATTCATTTCGCTTCAAGCAAAGTAGCGAATCGGCCAAGGAGCGCATTAAGTCACGAGAGAAAGTAAAACGGGCACCAGCAACAGTTGAGGAAGAACCGTTCTGACAGAAAAACCGACCATCATTTGGA
>CAIYGK010000085.1 GCA_903925725.1 uncultured beta proteobacterium
CGCATCAGCTTGGCGATGTCATCGAAATGCAATCCAGTCGTCGGTTCGTCAAACATGAACAGGGTGCCACGTCGCGCGAGCGTCTGACGACTTGCGCTGCTGCTTCTGGCGGCCTCAGCCAGAAAGCCAGCCAACTTGAGGCGCTGGGACTCGCCGCCCGAGAGTGTCGGCACCGGCTGCCCCAGCTTCACGTACTCCAGGCCGACATCGACGATGGGCTGCAGAGCGCGGATCACGTCGCGGTCGGCAGCGAACAGACGGCTGGCCTCACTCACTGTCAGATTCAGCACATCGGCCACATTCAGCGACCTCCCGAGGCGATCCACCCTGACTTCAAGAATCTCTGGCCGGTAGCGCTTGGCATCGCAATCCGGGCAGCGCAAGTAGACGTCGCTCAGGAACTGCATCTCCACGTGCTCGAAACCGGAGCCGCCACAGGTGGGGCAACGTCCATCACCGTTGTTGAAACTGAATTTGGACGCGGTGTAGCTGCGCTGGCGCGCCAGTGGCGCGGTGGCAAATATTTCCCGGATCGCGTCCCAGGCTCCCACATAGCTGGCCGGGTTCGAGCGCGCTGTCTTACCTATCGGTGACTGGTCCACAAACACGATGTCGCTCAGCTGTTCAGCGCCCAGCAGACGATCATGCACACCGGGTGCGTCGGTGGACTTGCCAAAGTGGCGCAACAACGCCGGTGCCAGTACGTCCTGGATCAATGTCGATTTGCCGGAACCGCTGACACCGGTGATGCAGACCAGACGCTGCAGCGGAAACTCGACGCTGATGTTCTTCAGATTGTGGTCACGCACGCCTTCCAGGATCAGCCGCGGCGTGTTCGGTTCCACGAGACGCTTGAAGCCCATGCCCACCTGCTTGCGCCCACCCAGGTAAGCACCAGTCAGCGTGTCGGCTTGTTGCAGTTCGGCGGTTGATCCATCAAACACAATCTGCCCGCCGCGCTCACCTGGGCCCGGACCCATATCAATCATGCGGTCAGCCGCGAACATCACCGCTGGATCGTGTTCCACCACGACCAGCGTGTTGCCAGCGTCACGCAGGCGCTGCATGGCCAGAATGATGCGATGCATATCGCGCGGATGAAGGCCGATGCTGGGCTCGTCCAACACGAACAGGGTGTTGACCAGTGAAGTCCCGAGCGCGGTGGTCAGGTTGATGCGCTGCACCTCTCCGCCCGACAGCGTCCGGCTCTGCCGGTCCAGCGTCAGGTAGCCAATGCCGACGTCACACAGGTACTTCAGGCGCGTCGTGATCTCTTCGAACAGGAGTTTGAGCGCGCCGTTTTCAGCTGACGACACGGCTGGCTTGGGGCATTCGGTGGGCTCCTCATACTGCAAGCAGAAATCGGTTCCCGCCGAATGCCCCAAGCCAACCTGCATTGCATCGAAGAAGCGCCGCAGCCGGTCCATCGGCAACAACATCAGATCATGCAGACACAAGCCCGGCAGAGCATTCAACTGGTCACGCGTCCACTTGACGCCAGACGGCATGACGCGCCGGGACGGCTCCATGACCGCATCCGCATCGACCTTGCTGCCAATGCGCCAGAGCAGACTCTCGGTCTTGAGCCGGGCGCCGGCACAGGTGGGACAGGTGGTGTAACTGCGGTACTTGGACAGCAGCACCCGGATATGCATCTTGTAGGCCTTGGTCTCCAGGTATTCGAAGAAGCGCTTGATGCCAAACCAGTGCTGGTTCCACTTTCCCTTCCAGTGCGGAGAACCGTTGATCACCCAGTGTTGCTGTTCCGGTGTCAGCTTGTTCCAGGCGGTATCACGTGGAATGCCCTCTGCCTCGGCATGGCGCATCAAATCGTCCTGACACTCCTGCCAGGCCGGGGTC
>CAIYGK010000086.1 GCA_903925725.1 uncultured beta proteobacterium
TCGCTGATCTGCTCAATCAACTCAAAACCCTGTCGCGCTGGGGTTTTGGCGATCGGGTAGTCTAAGCGGTGCTGCGCGATAGCGGCACCCATGCGGCACGCCGGGTCGAGCGCGCTGTCGGCTTTATCGACATCCGGGGCTTTACCGCCTGGAGCGAAGCTCACCAGCCGGAACAGGTGATGGGCATGTTGAACAGCTTTTATGCTGCAGTTCTGAACACCTGCGCCGCCGACGTGATCATATCGAAGGCGGCCGGCGATGAGGTATTGCTCGTGTTGCCAGCCGATGCGCAAGCCGTGCCGCTGATGCAGACTGCATTGCGTGCTGCCATCGCTGCGGTGCAGCCTCTGCAGCTCTCGGCTGGTGCAGGTCTCTGGTTCGGTCCCGTTGTGGAAGGATTCTTTGGCGCACAGGACGCGCAAGTGCACGGTGTCATCGGTGACACGGTCAATACCGCCAAGCGGCTGTGCGATCACGCAAAGAAGGGTCAATTGCTGGCAGGCCCGCTGAACCGGCTCGCAGTTGCCGGCAAAGATCAGATCAGCATCAGCGCCAAAGGCAAGACTGAGCCGGTGCTGGCGACGATTTATACGGTCAGCTAACCCTGCAAATCTTGAGCATATTGGTTCCGCCCGGTGCGCCCATCGGCTCACCGCAGGTAATGGCATAAACATCCCCGGCTTGCACCAAGCCACGGGTTTTCAGATTATTCTCGACTTCTGCCAGTGCCGTATCGCGGTCGGCGCTGGTGTCCATGAAGAGCGGTCGCACATTGCGGTACAGCGTCATGCGACGCTGCGTGGCCACCTTGGAAGTCAAAGCGTAAATCGGGACATGAATCAGGTGCCGGCTCATCCACAAGGCGGTGGAGCCACTGTCTGTCAGGGCGACGATGGCCTTGGCGCCAAGATGGTGCGCTGTGAACAAAGCTCCCATTGCAATCGACTGGTCGATTCGGTTGAAGATCTTGCCGGTGAAATCTGCTTCCAGCTTGAATTCTTCGTTGTCCTCGGCAGCATGGCAAATTTTGGCCATCTCGATCACGGTTTCCAGAGGAAATTTTCCTGCCGCGGTCTCGGCCGACAACATCACAGCATCGGTACCGTCAAGCACCGCATTGGCGACGTCACTGACCTCGGCACGGGTCGGCACGGGGTTGCTGATCATGGACTCCATCATCTGGGTCGCGGTAATGACCACCTTGTCGAACTCGCGCGCCATCTTGATCATGCGCTTTTGCAATGCCGGCACCGCCGCATTGCCCACTTCTACGGCCAGGTCCCCGCGCGCCACCATGATGCCGTCGCTGGCCATCAGGATCTCCTGCAGCTTCGGGATCGCTTCCGCACGTTCAATCTTGGCGATCAAGCCCGGCTTGTGCCCATGCTCGCCGGCCGCCACATTGCACAACTGGCGCGCCATTTCCATGTCCGTCGCGTTCTTTGGGAAGCTGACCGCTACATAGTCGGCCTGAAAACTCATCGCCGTGCGGATGTCGTCCATGTCCTTGGCGGTCAGAGCCGCTGCACTGAGCCCGCCGCCGCGCTTGTTGATGCCCTTGTTGTTCGACAACTCGCCACCAAGATTGACCGTGGTGTGAACCTTGTCACCGGTGACCGCCTCAACCGTGATCACAATCAGGCCGTCATTGAGCAGGAGCACATCGCCAGCTTTGACCTCGCGTGGCAGCGACTTGTAGTCCAGCCCCACGGCGGCAATGTCGCCAAGTTCGGTTCGCGCCGCGTCGAGCACAAACTTTTGCCCAACCTCAAGCATGACCTTGCCCAGTGCGAACTTGCCAACCCGGATCTTGGGACCCTGCAAGTCCGCCATGATGGCGACCTCGCGGCCAACACGCAGCGAGACTTCGCGCACCAGGCGCGCCAGATCGATATGGTCCTGCGCCTTGCCGTGACTGAAATTCAAACGCACGACATTGACCCCGGCACGCAACATCTGTTCCAGCAAAGCAGGATCGCTGCTGGCCGGGCCAAGGGTGGCAACGATCTTGGTAGCGCGACGTGGGATCATGCCGCCTCCGCCGCACGGCGCGTCAGGATTTCAAAGGCCGGCAAAGTCTTGCCCTCCAGTACTTCCAGAAATGCTCCGCCGCCGGTCGAGATGTAGCTGATTTTCTTCTCGATGCCATATTTGGCAATGGCAGCCAGGGTGTCGCCACCGCCTGCAATGGAGAAGGCGCTGGAGTCTGCAATCGCGTGCGCAAGTACCCGGGTACCGTTCTCGAACGCAGCAAACTCAAACACGCCTACCGGACCGTTCCAGACAATGGTGCCGGCCTTCATGAGTTGTGCTGCCAGCGTGGCTGCGGTCTGCGGACCAATGTCCAGGATCAGGTCATCGTCTGCCACATCAGCGGCCGCTTTGACGCTGGCCACCGCATCAGCAGAAAAGGTCTTGGCAGTGACCACATCGGTCGGAATTGGAACCGCCGCGCCACGCGCTTTCATCGCCTCGATTACGGCTTTGGCCTCGCTCACCAGATCAGCCTCGGCCAGACTCTTGCCAATTTTGAGTCCTGACGCCAGCATGAACGTATTGGCAATACCGCCCCCCACAATCAACTGGTCAACCTTGGCCGCCAGACTCTTCAGAATGGTCAGCTTGGTGGAGACCTTGGAACCCGCAACGATGGCCACCAGCGGGCGCTTCGGGTTCGCCAGCGCCAAAGTGATGGCATCCATCTCAGCCGCCAGCAAGGGGCCGGCACAGGCTACCTTGGCAAATTGCGCAATACCGTAAGTGGAAGCTTCAGCGCGGTGCGCCGTGCCAAAGGCATCATGTACAAAGACATCGCACAAGGCGCCCATCTTGCGTGCCAACTGCTCATTGTTCTTCTTCTCTCCCTTGTTGACACGGCAATTCTCCAGCAGCACCAGTTGCCCTGGTTGCACGCTGACGCCATCAACCCAGTTGGCCACCAGGGGGACCTCGCGTCCCAGCAACTCGGCCATGCGTTGTGCCACTGGCGCCAGCGAATCAGCGGCCTTGAACTCGCCCTCGGTTGGACGCCCCAGATGGGAAGTCACCATCACTGCCGCACCCGCGTCCAGCGCCATCCGGATGCAGGGCAAGGAGGCCCGAATGCGTGTGTCCTCGGTGATGTGCCCAGCATCATCCTGCGGCACATTAAGGTCAGCCCGGATGAAGACGCGTTTGCCTGCGATCTGGCCGCTGGCACAAAGGTCGGAAAAGCGAATGACGTTCATGTAAAAGCCTGTCAAAGAGTGTTGCTGGGTGGATTGTAGAAGCGCCCCGTCGTGACGGCCTACCAGCCAAGTCCCAGGTGCAAAGGCAGATACACCGTCATGCCGACCACGATGGTCCCCAGAACAGCCTGGCCGGCACCCCCGCGCCAGAAAAACCAGAGCCCGCCAGCGACGGCCGCGAACAGCCGTGCGTCCTGCCAACTGCTCATGAACTGACCTTGGGTCATCAGCACTTCGGGTGCAATCACAGCCGCCAGTGCTGCGATGGGGGCGTACTGCAGGCCGCGCTGCGCCCACGACGGCAGGCTCCACGGCTTGCTGGAGATGAAGAAGAAGCAGCGCGTCAATACCGTGACGCCAGCCAGTCCGACAATGATGGCAAGTGTCCACGGGTCGCTTTGCGCATTCATGCTTTTTCCAGTGTCAGGCACAGTGCCACGGCAGCCGCAATGGCGACCAGAATATTGAGCTTGTAGGGCAATGCAAAGGCGGCAATCGCCGCGGCGCCAGCCACACCCGCCGATGCCAGGCGCAGCTGACTCGACGCCAAAGAACACAGAATGCCGATCAGGGAAAGAATGCCGGCAAAGCCCAAACCCCATTGAGTTGGAATCCAGTTGGCCAGAACCACTCCAGCGACGCTGCAGCCGACCCAGGCGACCCAACTGATTCCGCAATTTCCTGCCAGATAGGCCTGTTGGGCCTGCAACTGTGCCCTGTCACCGCCGTGCGCAGGATAGCGTCTCGTAAACAGCACATAACTCAGATCGGTTGTCAGATAGCCGGTCATCAAGCGCTCCCACAGCGGCAGGTGCATCATGTAGGGTCGAAGGTGGGCGCTGAAGACGACAAAACGGAGATTCACGCAAAAACCTGTGGCCAGCACCACCCACATCGGCGCCCCTGCTGCCAGCAGGGGAATGGCGGCCAGTTGCGAACTGCCGGCAAAGACGATGACAGCCATCAGCAGCGCCTCGGCTGTGCTCATGCCTGAATTCATCATCGCCACACCGGTCATCAGGCCCCAGGCTGCGATACCCGGCGCCACCCCGAGAGAATCAAGCACACCCTGGCGAAATTCCGGATGCCGGTAAGTGCTGGGCAAGAAGAACATCAGGGCGGGTTCTCAAAGGCCATACCTGCATGCACTGCAGTACCGCGCAGAAAGTCCGCCACAGGCATGCGCCTGGCCCCCGGTCGCTGCAATTCCGTAATGACGACAACCGAGTCCTTCGTCGCCACCGCCATGCCCTGTGGATCAACCATGACGACGGTACCGGGCCGCGCATCAACTGGCGGCGGAACGGGCGCTGGCACCGCCATCCAGATCTTCAGTATTTCACCGTTCAAGGTGGCTGTAGCCCCCGGAAACGGATTGAAAGCGCGAACTTTCTGCGCTATCTGACACGCCGTCTGCCGCCAGTCGATGCCGGCCTCGCTCTTTTCAATCTTTTGTGCATAAGTGACACCTTGCGCGCTCTGCGGCACCGGTTTCAAGGCGTGAGCCTCTGCTTTTTCCAGCGCCAGCAACATCAATCGCCCGCCCAACTGTGCCAACCTGTCCTGCAGACTGCCGGTGGTATCGCTGGCCTCTATCGCCACTGTATGCGCCATCAACATATCGCCGGTGTCGAGCCCGGCGTCCATTTGCATGATCGTAACAGCGGTCTCTTTGTCACCGGCTTCGATCGCACGATGAATCGGCGCTGCACCGCGCCAGCGCGGCAGCAATGAGGCGTGGATATTGAAACAACCGAATTTGTGGGCCCCCACGCTTGCCACTTCGTGTGCTGCGCTGCCCCCCGAGGGGGCCGTGCCTTGCTTGGGGCGGCCCGGCGCGGCGGCCATCATGTCCAGGACCCACTGTGGGAGGATCAGGCCGTATGCCGCAACTACCATGGCGTCGGCGTGCGCCGCCTCAATGACCGCTTTGGCCGTCTGGGCGTCTTGCGGGTACTTTCCGTCAAGCCTGAGGCTGCGCGGCTGCGCCACTGGCATGCCGTGGTCAATTGCGTACTGCTTGACGCTCGACGCCTGCAACTTCATGCCACGTCCGGCAGGCCGATCCGGTTGTGTCAGCACCTGCGCTATCTCGTGCCCAGCGCGATGAATATGCTCCAGTGCCACCCGGGCAAACTCCGGTGTGCCGGCGAAGATCAATCTCACCGTGCATCCTCACGCTGCGCCTTGAGCATCTTCTTCTTGATCCGGTTGCGCTTCAGGGGTGACAGGTATTCAACAAACACCTTGCCCATCAAGTGATCCATTTCGTGCTGGATACAGACTGCCAACAAACCTTCGGCCTGCACCACACGGGATTGGCCAGTGTCATCAAGGGCACTGACGGTGACTGCGTCAAAACGCTCAACGCCGTCATAAATGCCGGGCACCGAAAGGCAGCCCTCCTCATTGAGATGCGTTGTCGAACTGGTCCAGACAAGGTTCGGATTGATCAGCACGACAGCCTGATCACGCTGCTCCGAAACGTCGATGACAATCAGCCGTTCGTGAACGTCAACCTGGGTTGCGGCCAAGCCTATGCCTTTGGCCTCGTACATGGTTTCCAGCATGTCTGCCACCAAGGTGTGAATGCGTTGATCGACCGCCAGCACCGGCTTGGCAACTGTATGGAGTCGCGGGTCAGGGAAGAAAAGAAGCGGGAGTAAAGCCATGTTTTAATCAGTTTGCGGATGTCGCTATTTTCGCTATATTTATGCACCCTTCCAGCTCTTACAGCCCAAAGGCGTTGCCCTCTGAAGGGCATGAGAGCAAAATTGCGCCAGATTCTTTGAGGTTTTACATGACAAACAGCAGGACCGTGCATTTCAACGTGGCGGCACAACTCGCCACCATCTCGCTGGCACTGTTCGCTGCAGTATCGGCTCCAGCCCAGAGCCTTGGCGTTTCGCCCCAGCAAAGAGCTGCCGCCGATCAGGTAGCCCAGTCCGGCATTGCACTGAGTGCGCTGGCCGCCAACGCGCCTGACAACTACACCGTCAAGTCAGGCGACACCTTGTGGGCGATCTCCACGCTGTTCCTGAAATCGGCCTGGCGCTGGCCCGAATTGTGGGGTATGAACCTCGCTGAAATCAAGAATCCGCACCGGATTTATCCTGGGCAAATCCTGTACCTGGAACGAAAGGATGGACGGGCCACACTGAGCACCGTCCCCTCCTCTGCCAGCGGCGCTGGAGGTGCCGCCGACTCAGTCGCGACAGTGCACTTGTCGCCCCGGACACGCTACGAGGCCATGGGCAATGGTGCCCTACCGACCTTGAAATTTCACTTGTTGGAGCCTTATCTGGCAGAGCCCATGGTGGTTGACGAAAACACCATGCAAACGGCAGCACGAATTGTCGCCACGCAGGAGGACCGCGTCTTGCTGTCCCAGGGTGACCGGGCCTATGCGCGCGGCCCGGCCAACGCCGCCCTGATGGACGACGTCAGCCAGAAGCAGCAGGCATACCGTGTGTTTCGTGAAGCCACGCCGCTGAAGGACCCTGTCACCGGTGAAGTTCTGGGTTATGAAGCCCAGTACATCGGCAAGGCTTTGCTGGCACGCAGTGAAGCCACCGGGCAGTCTCAGGACAAGGACGGCAAGAGCCACACCGACACCATCCCGGCCACGATCGATATCACTGCTGCAAAGGAAGAAATGCGCGTCGGCGACCGGCTTCTTCCCGAGCCACCGAGGCAATTGTTCAATTACGTACCTCACGCGCCACAGGCCAGAACTGACGCCAGAATCGTTTCGGTCTATGGCAACGCCGTTGTCAACGCGGCACAGAACCAGGTAGTAGCGATCAATCGCGGCACGCGAGACGGTATGGAAAACGGGCATGTACTGGCTATCCTGAAGGATGGCGCGCGCCTGATCGACAAGACTGATGAGGCGCGGACCGAACTGAAGCTTCCTGATGAGCGCAATGGCTTGTTGATGGTGTTCAGGACTTTCGACAGACTGTCCTATGCCCTGATTGTGGAAATCACGGACAGCGTGCGCGTCGGCGACCGATTGGTTAATCCGCGCTGAGAGTTGGTGCAGCCATGCAGTCCATGCAGCGGCACGAACTTGAGGGCTGGCTGCGACTGACGCTGACACCGGGCGTCGGCAACACCACAGCGCGCAAATTGCTCAGCGCATTCGGTTTGCCGCAATCAATTTTTGGACAGCCGGCGAACGCGCTGCGTCAGGTCACCAGCGAAGCCCAGACGATGGCGCTGCGCCAGACGCCGGACGGGCTGACTGATCTACTGGAACTGAGCTGGAAATGGCTGCAGGCGTCAGGTGCAGGCAGCGCTCAGCGACAGATTCTGGTTCTGGGCGACCCTGACTATCCCGCGTCTTTCCTGACCATCGAAGACCCGCCCCTGATGCTCTACCTGCTCGGTGCCGGCAAACTCGCCAGCACCGGTCTGGCAGACGCTCTGGTGAACAGTATTGCTGTGGTTGGAAGTCGGAACCCGACTCCGCAGGGGGCCACCAATGCACGCCTTTTTTCCAAGGCCCTCGGCGAAGCTGGCCTGAGTATCATTTCCGGCCTGGCCCTGGGCATTGATGGCGCTGCCCATGAGGGCGCTCTTGAGAGTCTGGTCACAGGTTCGGATCGGCTGGCCACGGTGGCCGTGGTTGGCACCGGACTGGACCGCGTTTACCCCAAGCGGCATCTGGAACTGGCGCACCGGATCGCGCGCAATGGACTGCTGCTGAGTGAATACCCGCTGGGCACACCCCCCTTGACCGCCAATTTTCCGAAGCGCAATCGACTCATCGCCGGCCTGGCGCAAGGCACTCTGGTGGTAGAGGCAGCGCTACGTTCAGGCTCATTGATCACGGCACGGTTGACAGCGGAGCAGGGGAAGGAAGTTTTTGCAATCCCCGGATCGATTCATTCGGCGCAGGCGCGCGGCTGCCACGCCCTGATCAAGCAGGGAGCCAAACTGGTCGAGTCGGCGCAAGACATCCTGGAAGAACTGAAAATTGATTTTGAGCCGCGGCAGGGTTTCCAGCGTCATTTGAACAAGGGTAACAACGAGTTCGGCGGGCTCGACGCAACGCACGGTTTGTTGGAGTTTGTCGGATTCGATCCGGTTGGCCTGGATGCACTGCAAGCGCGCTCGGGCCTGGAAACGGCGGAACTTCAGGCGCAACTGATGTCACTCGAACTCGCCGGACATCTGGCACGCCTGCCCGGCGGCCTGTTCCAGCGCGTCAGCCCAGCAAGCGCTCCGGATTGGCATTCAGCTTGACCAGCGCATCGCGCGTGGCGCGCACGGTCAGGGCTTCCTGCTCCTGCGGTACCAGCAGACCGGCCTGCAAGTAGGCTGCAAGGCGCCGGGCCTGGATCAGGTAGCTGCGCCCATCGCTCGACGCAAACAGATTGAGGTGTTTTCGCTCGCTGCGCCAGGCAAACTGCACCTGCGCTACGCGTCCGTTGTGATCCAGCGTAAACCAGGCTCCCACCTGCAACTGCTGGGCCCATGAAATCATGGCTGGCGTCGGCTTGGAGCCACCATCGGTGACGACATCGATATTGGAAGCGTCAATCCCGAGCATCATTTCGATGCCTTGCGCATCAAGCGGCAAATCACCCGTGCCCTCGTCGGTCACGAAATCTTCCAGATTCACCAGCCGCTCTGCCATGGCTGCAATCTGCTCGCTGGGAATTGCCTGTGTTTTGGAGACAAAAGCGTCGGCCAGGGTATCACTGACCGTCTTGATGTGGGCATCCTGCTCGCTCGCCTTGATGCCCAGCAGCGTCATGCCTGAGCGCAACTTCTGCAGCAACTGCGGTAAATCGCGGATGACACGGGCGCGGTCCGCGCGATTGGGCTTGGCGCTCGCCGACCAGACCAGATCGGATGCCAGCTTCTTCAGACTCAGTGTTTCTTCATGCTGCGGGCCCTTTCGTACTGCTGCCAGCGCCAGCACCTCGGCCCACACCTTGAACAGAAACTGCCGAATTTCTTCGCGTACCGGTATGTCCTTGAGCAGGTTGCGCATCTCTATCGTGTACTGGATCGTCAGCGTTTCCTTCTGTTCCACCTGTTGAGCCACACCGACAACTTTTTGCGTCGAGTCACGCTCGGTCAGGAACTGCGCCAGAAACTTCTGAAACTCGTCATAAACCAACTGGTAGACACGCTTGCCGGTTTCCGGATACTGCTCAATAACCTGAACGACGCGCTTGATTTCGCTCTCCAGTGGCCCGCCATTGATGCCGCTGGCGTCAAAGCCCATGACACAGGAGCCCATGCGGTCAATCAGCTGACGCGCCGGGTGATCCATGGTGCCAAAGAAGTCCGGCTCCGCCAGTGCAACCCGCAGTACGGGCATCTGCAGCCTGGCAAACCAGACCCTGATACCAGGTGGAATTCTGTCTTCCTGCAAAATAGCCTGAAACATCAGCGCCACAATTTCGATGGTGGCTTTCTCGCTTTTTGTTTCTGCCTTGTTCTTGAGGTCAGTGGTGCGCCGCCGCAAGTCCGCCGAAACCCTGGCAACCCCAGCCGGACTGTAATCTTCCAGCACTGTGGCGTTGGCAGCAAGCGCTGCCGAAGCTGCAGATGGGACCGCGATGGCCGCGGCCAGCGCTGGTGAAGGCGCTCTGTGAACTGTCGCCTCAAAATCGACGCCGCCCGAGTTACCGAGCAAGCGCTTGAGTTGACCGACGACGCCCGCTGCCCGGCTGCGCGCCCGGGCCAGCGGTGTGGTGCTGGTCATCATGCGTGTTTCTTCAGCAGCACTGTCGCCATGTGAACCATAGCCGCCGGTGGATGGACGATTCCGTGGGCGATCCACCGCACTCGAACCGCTCGGGGGACGACCCGCCGCAGCGCCGAAAATTGGTCCGCTCGCTGGGGTGACGGCGCCCGGCTCGCCGTCCCAGCCCAAACGTCCCGCAAACGGAGCAGCAAGCCGTTGCTGGGCAGGCCCGTCCTGCCGCCGCGCGCCTGCATCAGGCGCAGTCGCCTCGCCTGATGCTTGAGCTGAAACCGGTGTCTTGGCCACGTTCGGCGCCACGTGGCCCGCAGCCGCTGTCGAACGGGCAATCCGGTCGGACAATTCGATGGTTGGAAA
>CAIYGK010000087.1 GCA_903925725.1 uncultured beta proteobacterium
ATGATGTCACCTATGCATTATTGTGAACACAAGACGTTTTCCGAACCCAGTGGTAAACCAAGCAGTCGATTAGCGAATATTTGAAACCCACCTCATTCAAACGAATGGGATGTCGCGCGACAATATCCTTCGATATAAAGGCATATGTTAGCGCCGTTTGAATAGAGATTAAAACAGCACTTATGTGCCGATTGTAATTTGACCAGGTAATTCACTACCCTGCTTAATTTTTAAGCGGGAGTAAACATAAGGTGATTACCATGGTCATGTACGCAAAGATTCGTCGGATGTTTTATCGTGAACATCTGTCTATCAGTGAGATTCAGCGACGGACGACTCTGTCGCGCAACACCATCAAGAAGTGGTTAAAGGAACCAAGCAGTGCCGTTCCTAAGTATCAACGAGCCAGCAAAGTCGTCGGCAAGTTGACCCCGTTCGAACCCCGTTTACTGTTGTCATTGGAAGCAGATTCACGCCGCCCTAAGCGTGATCGCCGTACTGCTTTGATGCTGTTTGAGGAGATTCAGCGAGCGGGTTACACCGGCGGCTATACTATCCTGACCGACTTCGTGCGTAATTGGCGGCAGCATTCCACGTCGGTTATCAGCAAATCCGCTTTTGTGCCCCTCAAGTTTGAGCTTGGTGAAGCTTTCCAGTTTGACTGGAGCGAGGAATGGTTGGTGATTGGAGGTATCCATCGCAAGATACTGGCAGCACACACCAAGCTTTGCGCCAGCCGTGCATTTCTATTATCTGCTTATCCTACGCAAAGCCACGAGATGTTGTTCGATGCTCATACCAGAGCATTCACGGTCTTGGGTGGCGTTCCCAAGCGCGGCATTTACGACAACATGAAGACTGCCGTTGATAAGGTTTCCAAAGGCAATGGTCGCATCGTCAATTCACGTTTCTTCGCCATGACAGCGCACTATCTGTTCGACCCGGATTTCTGCAATGTGGCCTCTGGTTGGGAGAAAGGCATTGTCGAGAAAAACGTTCAGGATGCGAGGAGGAGAATCTGGATAGCCGCCAAGGAACAGCGCTTCGGTTCGTTCGAGGAACTCAATATCTGGCTTGAAGCACGTTGCCGCGCTCTGTGGACGGAAATACATCACCCGGACTATGCCGGCATCACCGTTGCCGATGCGCTTGAGCAGGAGCAAATGTATTTGATGCCGATGCCCGCGAAGTTCGATGGTTATGTTGAAGTGTTGGCGCGAGTGTCGAGTACATGTCTTGTCACTGTGCAGCGTAACCGCTATTCCGTCCCCTGCCATTTGGCGAACCATCAAGTGGCCGTACATCTTTATCCTGACCGGATCGAAATATCTTCAGAGAATGCAATTGTTGCCTGCCATACGCGCTTACTTGAACGTGACCAAGTAAGCTACGACTGGCAACACTACATTCCACTGATCCAGAGAAAGCCAGGTGCATTACGCAATGGAGCGCCGTTTGCCGATATGCCAATCCCATTCGCAAAGTTACAAACGGCATTGCGACGGCGAGAACGGCAGCAGGGAGACAGAATCATGGCTAAAGTACTCTCGGCTGTACCTTTACACGGATTGGAAGCAGTACTGGTTGCGGTCGAATTGGTGTTGGAGTCTGAGGTGCCTAGCGTTGAACATATCATGAACGTACTGGCACGTTTAAATCAGACCCCGCCCCCGGAACAGGTGGAAACCAGCCTGAAGCTTGCGGAAGAACCACTGGCAAATACTACGCGGTATGACAGCTTGAATACGACGGAGGTGTCTCATGTCTGACATCATCAGCCAGCTCAAATTACTCAAGTTGCACGGAATGGCGGACTGCTATGCCGAGTTAAAAAGCCAAGGCGCATCTGGTGCAACTGCTTCGCTGGAATCCTCCCAATGGCTACTTCGCCAGTTACTGGAAGCGGAATCCAATGATCGCGGAATTCGCTCTATCCGCTATCAGATTAACGCTGCAAAGTTCCCGATTCACCGTGACTTGCTTGGCTTTGATTTCAGTCAATCCAAGGTAGATGAACAACTGATCCGTAGACTTGCGACCATGGAGTTCACCGATGGTGCACAGAATCTTGTGCTGGTTGGCGGAACGGGTACCGGTAAAACGCATCTTGCTACAGCACTCGGAATTGCAGGCATTCAGCATCACGGCAAAAGAGTACGTTTTTATTCCACCGTGGATCTGGTCAATACATTGGAACAGGAGAAGGCCGCTGGCAAACAAGGACGATTGGCAATCAGCTTGTCGCAGATGGACTTGGTAATTCTGGATGAGCTTGGCTATTTGCCATTCTCTCAGACCGGGGGCGCATTGTTGTTTCACTTGCTCTCAAAACTCTACGAGCGAACCAGTATCATCATCACAACCAATCTGACATTCTCGGAATGGAGTCGTGTGTTCATAGATGCCAAATTGACCACGGCGTTACTTGATCGGCTGACCCATCATTGCCACATCATCGAAACCGGCAATGATTCATTTCGCTTCAAGCAAAGTAGCGAGTCGGCCAAGGAGCGCATTAAGTCACGAGAGAAAGTAAAACGGGCACCAGCAACAGTTGAGGAAGAACCGTTCTGACAGAAAAACCGACCATCATTTGGA
>CAIYGK010000088.1 GCA_903925725.1 uncultured beta proteobacterium
AAGTCAAACAGCCAACAAGCCAAGAAGGAGAAACAACAACTCTCTGAACTTGTCCACAGTCCAATTGCAAGGCTTTAAACTGCAACAGGTGGGGTCAGTATTGAATGGAAAACCGGGGTCAAGTTTGCTTGGAAATCAACAGCGTGAACCACGAAACAGGGTTGGTAGGGCTTTGAGGGTCGCCTTGATGACCTTGTTGGTGTTTGCAACCAGGAAAGCACCGGCAGCGGCTCCAAAAATCATCAGCAATTCAACCGGTTGAACGAGGGATCCGAGATGGCCGCCAGCCAGCGCGAATCCACCGAACACCGCTGCCACGATCACAACATAACCAACAATAACGAGCACAAGATTCTCCTCACGCAGCGCGAGTGACTCGATCGATCATGCCGAGTCGTCGCGGGTTTTGCACCAAATGACCTGTGGAAGTTACCATCGAAAGCGCTCGGGCAAATCCTGAAACAGAGGTGGAATCGCCCCTCCAATTGAGGCTATGCGGCAGCCCCGAGCACTTCAAGCGCAGGCTTTTTCGTTTTCCCGGCGCGCGATGGAGGACGGCACAGGCCGCACACGTAGTTTCGGTTGAATTCGTAGCGATGAGTGATGAAATGACCACCGCAGCGCGTACACGGTACGGTCTCCAGCAGGCAGCCAAGGAAACGTCCCAGAGTCCAGGCTCTCGTCACCGTCAGGATCGGTTCCTGGTCGTTGGCTTGCATGTGCTCAAGGTACAGCTTGTAGGCTTTGATCAGGGCATGGACGCCGCGTAGATCGGTATGGGCGACCAGGTAGTTATAGATGTTGAGGTAGAGCGAAGCGTGGACGTTGGGTTGCCAACTGACGAACCAGTCGGCTGAAAACGGCAGCATTCCTTTGGCAGGCGACTCGCCCTTGACTTCCTTGTACAGTTTGAGAAGTCGCTCGCGGCTCAGACCTGTCTCTGTTTCCAGTACCTGGAGCCTTGCTCCGAGATGGATGAGTTCGATGGCAAGCTGGATCTCTGCCCCTTCCGAAACTACACTTTTGGTGCGCATCAGGTTCTCCAACTGGATATCAGACCATTTCTTCGGCTGGCATTCCCGCGAGCAGGATGGCAGCATGCGATTGCGGCATCGTGCCATCTCTGCCGTGGTTCGCAAGTCGTTCGAGAATCAGTTTGCTATCACAGCGCATGCGACAAAGGAGGACGTTGGAACTCGCCATGCGCAGCACCTGACTGGATGTGAGGTCCGAAAGGATATCTGCAGATTGCTGGCTGATTCCCAATCGGAATATCGCTGCTGTCTTGTCCTCATGGATCATGTGCTGTGCAAGTATGAGATAAGTCAAGTTCAATTCCTTGATCTCTGCTTGCATGTCTGAGGTATTCATTTGCATTCCAATCTGGTTTCTGTTTATCGCGCCGTCGAAGTCTTGCGGCATGGCTACATTTTGAATACGAAGACACAAAAACTGAATTGGAATCTGTCCGTAATAACGTGGCCTTGTTCGCTAATCATCATGTAGGTATTTGTCCTACAAGAGCATCGGCCAGCGCATGGTGATTCAGCCGGTTGCGCTGTCCGTTATGATCGTCGCATGAGTTTCATCGCTGTGCTTATGGCTCTGTTGCTGGAGCAGGCTCGCCCCCTTGGCAGAGGCAATCCGGTGCACGCGAGTTTGCGAGCATGGGTGCGCTGGAGTGCCCGGAACTTTGATGCCGGGAAATCAGCTCACGGATGGTTGGCATGGGGATTTTCAGTCGCTGTTCCGTCCTTGCTTGCGATGCTGATTTATTGGATGCTGGATGCCTGGCTCGGCTGGCTGGCCGCTGTCGTTTGGAGTGTTGCGGTTCTTTATGTGACACTCGGATTCAGGCAGTTCAGTTTTCATTTCACTCAGATTCGGGATGCGCTGGCTGACGGCGATGAAGATCGCGCCAGAAACCTGCTGGCAAACTGGCGGCAGATGGATGCCAGCGAGCTTCCTCGAAGTGAACTCGTGCGTCACGTGATCGAGCATTCGGTGCTTTCAGCACATCGTCATGTTTTTGGTGTATTGACCTGGTTTTCTTTGCTGGCCGCCTTCGGGCTGGGTCCAGCCGGTGCCGTGCTATACCGATTGAGCGAATTCGTTGCCCGCTACTGGCAGCATACGAGTAAGGCGCATCATCAGCCGGTCAGTGAGGCCTTGAAGCAAACAGCCGCCGATGCATGGATTGTCATGGACTGGGCCCCGAGCAGGATGACTGCATTGAGTTTTGCGGTGGTGGGCAGCTTTGAAGAAGCGATTGATTGTTGGCGCAATTGTGAACCGCGTTTTGCCGGAGATAACGACGCTATCGTTCTGGCAGCGACATCGGGCGCGGTAGATATTCGCTTGCAGGGTATGGACGGCCAAGGCAAACCGTTTCCCGGACAGGTTCCTGAACTTGCCCATTTGGCTGTTGTTGTTGGTCTGGTCTGGCGCACCGTCGTCATGTGGATGTTGTTGATCGCCCTCCTGACTTTGGCGCGGTTGTTGGGCTGACTTGATCAGTACCTTCTTGACTGACTCAGCTCTGCGTACAACTCGCAATAGATTTTGTAACGATTTGGGCTGATTTCATCGGATTTGGCATCCGGTTTTCCTGCCGCCAGAACAACGCAATCGGGTTCGTGGAGATGTCTGCAGTTGTAGAACTTGCACTGCGAAATGTGGCGCTTCAGGTCAGGCATGTATGACGTCAGGTGTGCGGCGTCAATGTGATTCAAGCCAAATTCCTGAAAGCCGGGTGAGTCGATCAGCGCAGTTGTTTTGCCTTGATCCACCCAGTACCAGGTTGTGCTGGTGGTCGTGTGTTTTCCAGAGTTCAGGGCTTGCGAAATCTCTCGGGTTTGCGCCAGTGCCGCAGGAGCCAACAGATTGATCAAGGTGCTCTTGCCGGCTCCTGAGGGACCCAGTACCAGAGTCGTCTTTCCAGCGAGCAGTTTGAGTAGTTCTTCGCGATCCAGTTGGCTCGACTGCTTCAGGGACAGCGGCAGTACACCGTAATGCATCTGTCGGTAGGGAAGCAG
>CAIYGK010000089.1 GCA_903925725.1 uncultured beta proteobacterium
AAGTCAAACAGCCAACAAGCCAAGAAGGAGAAACAACAACTCTCTGAACTTGTCCACAGTCCAATTGCAAGGCTTTAAACTGCAACAGGTGGGGTCAGTATTGAATGGAAAACCGGGGTCAAGTTTGCTTGGAAATCAACACCATCGTCAACAAAACCTTTCAGCAAGTACCTGCGCCCTGATGAACGTGAAAGTTGCACTTCCTTCGTTTAAAGACGCGGCCAAATAGGGCTGTTGGCTCCTCTCTTCCGCCGGGCGGGGCGGGAGAGAGGCGGGGGTGAGTGAGTGGGGAAAACAAGCAGCGCCAGCGTAGAACAGTCCGGAAGTAAGAGAAAATCCCTCCCATGGAACTGAAAATCGAACGCGAAACCCACAAACTCGAAAAGCGTCTGTGCCGCCAGGTTGGACAGGCCATCATGGACTTCAACATGATCGAGGAAGGCGACCGCGTCATGGTTTGTGTTTCCGGCGGCAAGGACAGTTATGGCCTGCTCGACATCCTGCTGAAATTGCAAGCGCGGGCGCCGATCCGGTTCGAGTTGATTGCGGTCAATCTGGACCAGAAGCAACCTGGTTTTCCAGTTCACATCCTGCCCGAGTACCTGAAGGCGCTGGGGATCGAGTTTCACATCGAGACGCAGGACACTTACAGCATCGTGAAGAAGGTGATTGCCGAAGGCAAGACGATGTGCAGCCTGTGCAGTCGACTGCGTCGTGGCATTTTGTACCGCGTTGCAGACGAGTTGAAGATAACAAAGATCGCGCTGGGTCATCACCGTGACGACATGTTGCAAACCTTCTTTCTGAACATGTTCTTCGGCGGCAAACTCAAGGCCATGCCGCCCAAACTGGTACGTGATGACGGCGGCCATATCGTAATCCGGCCGCTAGCCAACGTGGCAGAGCAGGACCTGACTCGCTGGGCTGCGCACCGCCAGTTTCCTATCATTCCCTGTACCCTGTGCGGCAGTCAGGAAAACCTGCAGCGCCAGCAAATCGGCAATATGCTGCGCGAATGGGAGAAGAAGGACCCGGGACGCATCAAGAGCATGTTCACGGCCCTGCACAACGTGATTCCGTCGCACCTGATGGATGCCAGGCATCACGACTTCAAGAACATCCGCATCACCGGCTTGCCCAGCGAGGATGGCGACAAGGTATTTGATGAAGAGGAGTTTTCCTCGCCGAACCTGCCTGCACTGCAGGTAGTGACACTTTAGCCATGCAAGCCACCCGCATCATTGCCTTGCGCCATGGCGAGACCGCCTGGAATGTGGACACGCGCATCCAGGGCAAGCTCGACATTGAACTGAACGAAACCGGTCGCTGGCAGGCACGTCGCGCCGCACAGGCACTGGCGAGTGAGGAAATTGACGCGATCTATTCGAGCGATTTGTTGCGTGCATGGGAGACAGCCTGCACCGTTGCCAGCGTTACCGGTCAAGAAGTTCAGGCTGTGCAAACCTTGCGCGAGCGTGGTTTTGGCGTCTTTGAAGGCAGGACCTTTACTGAGATTGAGGCTATCTGGCCCGAGCAGACTATGCGCTGGCGCCAGCGAGATCCACTTTGGAAACCAGAAGGCGGCGAATCGCTGCAGGAGTTGCGCCAGCGCATCGAACATACTGTCTCCACTTTGGCCGAACGTCACCCGGGTGAACAAATTGTGCTGGTCGCGCACGGTGGGGTGCTGGACGTACTGTACCGCCTTGCCACCAGGCAGGATCTGCAAGCTCCGCGCAGCTGGAACCTGGGTAACGCGACGATCAACCGGCTGCTTTGGACACCCGAAGGCCTGACCTTGGTGGGCTGGGCCGATACCCGACATCTGGAAGACGATGAAGCCCTCGATGAAACCAGCGCTTGAGCCGGTGCCAAGAGCAGCGCTCAGCCGGATGGAATGGCTGCTGATCGCATCGGCGGCGCTGACCATTCTGAGCAGTGTGCTCGGCCTGCTACCGTTGCACTTTGTCTGCAAGCCTCTGACGATGCTGCTTGCCATCGCATTGGCCTATCTCCGTGCATCTCAAGCGCGCGCTCTGGAGCGCTTTGATTTTCTGTTGATCGCGGCGCTGACGGCCAGCCTGGCGGGTGACGTGTTCCTGATGCTGCCCAGTGGCTACTTCATCCCCGGCCTGGCCTCATTTTTGGTCGCGCATCTGTTCTACATCGCCCTGTTCCGCCAGGGCGTGGCCCGGTTTCCAAGTCGCCGCGCGCTGCTGCTCGCGCTGGGCGTGGGTGCAGCCATGTACGCCTGGGTCTGGGACGGACTGACGGACCCGGTTTTGAAATTGGCAGTGGCAGCCTACGTGAGCGTGATTTCGCTGATGGTGGCTCAAGCCATTGGCCGGGCCACGGTGCTGCGCGACACGGCCTCCAAGGCGGTGGCGGTGGGTGCCTGCGTCTTTATGCTGAGTGACTCGCTGATCGCCGTCAATCGTTTCGTGCAGCCGCTGCCACTGGTGTCACTGTGGGTGCTGACAACTTACTACGCTGCACAAATTCTGATGGTGCATAACGCGAAACGGCCGAATGCCGGCTGATCAGGCGTCAAACAGTTCGCTGTCGCGATTCGGTGGTGTGACGCCCAGGTGCCGGTAGGCGGCTAGTGTCGCAATGCGACCCCTCGGTGTGCGCTGCAGATAGCCTTGCTGGATCAAGTACGGCTCGATGACGTCTTCAATCGTTTCGCGCTCTTCGCCGATGCTTGCAGCGATGTTGTCGAGCCCGACCGGACCCCCATCAAAGCGGTGAATAACCGCTTCCAGCAACTTGCGGTCCATCAAGTCGAAGCCCTGCGGGTCGACGTCGAGCATGGCGAGCGCACGGTTCGCAATGTCCAGTGTGATCTGGCCTGCACCTTTGACATCCGCGTAGTCCCGCACCCGGCGCAGCAAGCGGTTGGCAATGCGCGGCGTGCCACGCGCGCGCCGTGCAATCTCGAAACCACCCTGGTCGTCGGTTGGTACCTTGAGCAAACCCGCGCTGCGTTTGACGATGCGCGCCAGTTCCTCGGGTGAGTAAAACTCGAGCCGCGCCACAATACCAAACCGATCGCGCAGCGGATTGGTCAGCATGCCGGCGCGCGTGGTGGCGCCGACCAGCGTGAAGGGCTGCAGGTCGAGTTTGATGGATCTCGCCGCCGGGCCTTCGCCAATCATGATGTCGATCTTGTAGTCTTCCAGCGCCGGGTAAAGAATTTCTTCAACCACCGGGCTGAGACGGTGGATCTCATCGATGAAGAGGACGTCGTTCTTTTCCAGGTTGGTCAGCAGGGCCGCCAGGTCTTTCGGTTTTTCAAGCACCGGGCCGCTGGTCTGGCGCAGATTCACACCGAGCTCGTGGGCGATGATGTGCGACAGCGTTGTCTTGCCCAGTCCGGGCGGGCCAAACAGCAACACATGGTCCAGCGCCTCCTCGCGCATCTTCGCGGCACCGATAAAGATTTCAAGTTGCTCACGCACCTTGAGCTGGCCGACGTACTCGTCAAGCAGCTTGGGCCGCAACGCGCGCTCCAGTGCCTCCTCGTTGGGCGAAGCCGGCGCCGCAGACACCATGCGCTTGGGTGGCGAGGCAAAGTCGTCAGTTTGAATGCTCACAGCTTGGGTTTTTCCAATCAGTCCTGACTATAGCCTGCCCTAGGGCTCGGCGGCTCAAGTGTCGGATCAAACGAACCGATAACCCAGTGCGAACCGGTCGTTTTCGTCGAGTTTGGTCATTGTGCACTTCCCATCGGTCTTTTGATATGCAAACAACCTGCCTGAAATCCTGGCCTCCGGGCTACTGCTCAACTTCCAAGCGTGGTTGGCGCAGCTGGCGCCTTTGGGGCGCTATGGCAGTGGCTCTGGCAGCGGTATTGCCAGGCCACGGGCAGGCCTCAGACGCGGTACACACCGAAGAGGCGTCCGCAAAGAAGTTGGCAAGCCCGGCATCGGCCGCAAAACCGGCGGGCGACAAGGCCTCCGGTTCGATTGCAAAATCTGTAGCAGATCAAATTCGTGCGGCAGTTGACGGTGGTGCATTGAACCGAAAGCAGCAGACACTGACCATTGATAACAATAGTAAGAATACTGTCAAGCCGGCAGAAAAACCACGCCACGCCGAGGCAGAGGCAGCAAAGAAACATGCGTCCAGCCCAGCCCCCCATGACGGCGACGTGCATTGGAGCTACGAGGGTGAAAATGGACCCCAGGCATGGGGCAAACTTAAAGGCGAGTTCAGCATCTGTGGCACTGGAAAGCGCCAATCCCCTATCAACATTGAAGAGTCAAGCACGTTGCAGGGTCCAGCTGAACCGTTGCAATTCAACTACCAATCAAGCGGCGCATCGGTGGTCAACAATGGTCACACGATTCAGGTTGATCTATCCGGCGAAAACTCGCTGACGGTGCGCAACTCGACCTACAAATTGCTTCAGTTTCATTTTCACACTCCATCTGAAGAGCGCATCAACCACCAAAGTTTTGCCATGGTGGCACATCTGGTGCACAAGAATGCCGAAGGCCAGCTGGCGGTGGTCGCAGTGTTGCTTGACCCTGGCGTCGCCAACACCTTGATCAACAAGGTCTGGACCCACATGCCACTGGACTCCAATGACCGGGTGCGCATGCCTGGCGGCGTCATCGACATGAACGAATTGCTGCCGAAAGACCAGCGCTATTACCAGTTCATGGGTTCACTCACCACGCCGCCCTGCACCGAAGGTGTTCTGTGGCTGGTGCTCAAACAACCCAGCACTCTGAGTCCGGCGCAAATCAAAATGTTCTCGCAACTGTTTCCCAACAACGCACGCCCGGTGCAGCCACTCAACGGACGAGCGGTGCGCGAAGCCCAGTAAGAAGTCATGGCTGCGGTTTGCCTCAATCCTCATTTTCCCCAGCGCCAGCCAGGTGGTTCTCCCTTGGCGTAGCAAACACCAACCAGGACCGCACTGATCGCTGCCGTGTAAAGGATAAACATGGTTCGTTCTTTTGCGGGGGAGAAGACCATCGCGCCGGTGACCAGCAAAACAAGGAAAACGAGAAGTACCACCCAGCCTTGCCAGGTGATTGGCAAGCCCCAACCCCAGCCATATTTTTTGGCAGGGAACCAGAACACCTTTGACTCCTGCATGTTGAAACTCCTATGGCTGCGCGCAAGCTACTTCGCCAGCGCTTTCAATGCCAGTTTGATGCCTTCGCTCACGCCCAGGTCCGTTGGAAGCGCCTTGAGTGCCAATGCCGCTTCCCTGTCGCTGTACCCCAGTGCCAGCAACGCCTGCAGTATGTCGGCCTGGCTGGCGTTGGCGGCGCCGGCGGATACGCCAAGATCGGGTCCGAGTTTTCCTTTGAGTTCCAGCAGCAAACGTTCCGCCGTCTTCTTGCCAATGCCCGGCACCTTGATCAAGCGCCCCGTCTCCTGCAGTGTCACCGCCTGCGCCAGCTCCGCCACGCTCATGCCCGAGAGTACTGACAAGGCGGTGCGCGGTCCAACGCCGGAGATCTTGATAAGCTGGCGAAACGCTTCGCGCTCCGGCGCACTGCCGAAACCATAAAGAATCTGGGCATCTTCGCGGACTACAAAATGTGTCAGCAGACTGAGCTTGCTGCCCAAATCGGGCAAGTTGTAAAACGTACTCATGGGCACATTCACTTCGTAGCCCACGCCGTTGCAATCCACCAGCACCTGGGGTGGATTCTTGTCACTCAAGGTGCCGGTCAGTTTGCCGATCATTTCTTGCCTATCATTGCTAACCCTATTGAGGAATTATCAACTTGATTCTCAGACACCTGTTTTCCCCACCCAACAATACCCGACTGTCGCACTTGTGTGGCCCCATGGACGAGCATTTGCGCACCATTGAATTGGCGCTGCAGGTGAAGATTGCCCACCGGCACGAACAGTTCAAGGTTGAAGGCATCAAGGCGAACGCCAGGCGCGCCATGGAGATGCTGCAGGCGCTCTACGAGATGGCGGCACGCCCGATCGAACCAGCCACTGTGCAGTTGATGCTGGCAGGTGACGCGGGCATGGATGACGCGGACGGTCCGATGCTCAAGACCAAGCGCAGTGACCTCAAGGCTCGCACCATCAACCAGGCTACTTACCTGGACAACATTGCCGCCAACGACATCACCTTCGGTATTGGCCCGGCCGGCACCGGCAAGACCTACCTCGCCGTGGCCATGGCGGTAGATGCATTGCAGCGCAGTGCCGTGCAGCGCATTGTGCTGACGCGCCCGGCCGTGGAAGCAGGCGAGCGCCTGGGATACCTGCCCGGCGATCTGGCGCAGAAGATTGATCCTTATCTACGCCCACTGTACGACGCGCTTTATGACCTGATGGGTTTTGAGCAGGTGCAGAAAGCACTTGAGCGCCAGACCATCGAAATCGCCCCACTCGCCTTCATGCGCGGACGCACGCTGAACACTGCTTTTGTGATACTGGACGAAGCACAAAACACCACGCCAGAACAGATGAAGATGTTCCTGACACGCATTGGCTTTGGCTCGAAGGCGGTGGTAACGGGCGACGTCAGCCAAATCGATCTGCCAAAGACCCAACTCAGCGGTCTGATTGATGCCGAGCGCGTGCTCAAACGTGTCAACGGCATCGCGATCTGTCGGTTTACCAGCGTCGATGTGGTGAGGCATCCCCTGGTGGCCCGCATTGTCGACGCCTACGATGCACCGCGCAGCCGTCCCGGATCGGACTCCTGAATCATGCTGCATCAACTGACGCTGTCACTGCAATTTGGCAAGTTCAAGGATGTGCCCCTGCATCGCGCTGCACTGTTGCGGCACAAGGTAACCAGATGGATTCGCCAAGCACTGGACAGTGACGCAGAAATCACCGTTCGCATCGTCGGCACCGATGAAGCTCGCAGTCTGAACCGCGATTACCGAAAGAAAGACTACGCTACCAATGTGCTGACCTTCGACTACACACTCAAGCCCGTGGTCAATGCCGATCTCGTGTTGTGCGCGCCCGTCATAGCCCAGGAATCGCTGGCACTTGGCAAGCCCCTGCAGGCACACTACGCCCACCTGCTCGTGCACGGCGCTCTGCACGCACAGGGCTGGGAGCACGAAACCAACGACCAAGACGCGCTGGACATGGAACAGCGCGAAACCCAAATTCTTGCGAAACTCGGGTTTGACAGCCCCTATCTTGAATGAAGGTGCTGTCCGACCTCTGACGATTACTGAGCCAGAATCCAGCCGACGAGATTCTTGATCTCGGCTGCATCCTTGCTTGCGACGACCTTGTGCTCTTCTTCTGTGCCGTCTTGTTGCTTGACCTTGGGCGCCTTGGTCACAACATCAATCAGTTTCGCTTCAGCATCGGCCTTGCCTTTGTATTTTTCAGCAATCTTCTTGTAAGAGGACGCTTTTTTGTCTTTGTCTATGGCGTGACATTTCAGGCAGTCGCTCTTCTTGGCCAGAGCTGCGGCAGCATCGGCGTTGACGGCTGCGAATGACGCAGCAGAAAAAGCAGTGGCCGAAATACCCAATACTGACAAAGCAACAAGTTTCTGAGGAATAGAAAGTTTCATGGCGAGGGTTCCCTTCTTGGTTTGAACGGTTTTCATCGATCGGATAAGACACCGATGCGAGCCTGTCACTAGGATTTACCCTTACAGACCCGGCGCCATTGTGCTCGGATTTGGCGCCGCCAATGGCGGCATATGAACGGTCTCTGATCTGGGTCAAACCGGCAGGTCAGGCCGCACAAAAAAAATATTCGTCGCTCGCGCTGTCCCTCCCTCTGACGGAGTGACGAACTCTTTCACAGCTCGCGAAAATTGTACAAATTCTTTGTACTTGAGACTGCGACGAGTTTCGCGCCCGAGCAGGTTTTCGATTCGCATTTTCATCGTAACTTGTTGATATGAAACACCTTATTGGTGGCACAACGCAATTGGCACAAGGGTTGCGTTGAATGAGTCAACCAACGCAAGGAAATAGAGGTAAGCCAAATGAACCAAACAACCAAAATTCTGGTGGTGGACGATGAAGAAGTCGTTCGGATGAGCTATCTCAGAGCACTCTCTGGCGATAGTTGCAAAGTCGAGTTGGTCAAGAACGGCCGTGATGCCCTGCAGATGATGGGACAACGCTCTTTCGACGTCGTACTGCTCGATCAACGCATGCCGGGTCTCGATGGTATGTCTGTACTCAAGACCATCAAGGAAAAGTGGCCCGAGAGCGAAGTGATCATGATTACCGGCTACCCCGCAGTTGAATCTGCCAAGGAAGCAGTGACCCTGGGCGCCTACGACTATCTGGCCAAGCCCATAGGCCCGGACGATGTCATCAACGCTGCCAACGGCGCCATGATGCACAAGAGGTGGGCTCTACGACGCGACCAAAGAACTCAGGGAGCAATGGTTCAGTAGGGATCCTGGGTCCAAAGGCAGCCGGTCAAACATAGCAATTTTGCTGATTTATCTGATTTATTCAAGGAGTAAGTGTCATGAGTGCATTGCGTAAAGTTCTGGTTGTAGATGACGACGCCGTTGTCGGCAAGAGTTTCAACCGAGTCTTGTCGGAAAAGAAGGGCTACGTTGTGACAACGGCCCAAAATGCCCACGAAGCCCTCAAGCAAATTCGTGAGCAGTCTTTTGATCTCGTCTTTACCGACATCAAGATGCCTGGCATGGATGGCGTTGAATTGGCAGAGCGGGTCAGGGCCAGCCAACCTTGGACACCAGTAGTCATCATCACCGGTTATGGCACGGTCGAGAACGAAGTCAGGGCCAAAGCGGCTGGCGTTTCGGACTTTGTGCGCAAGCCCTTATCGCCGGAAATGATTGAAGAAAGTGCTGCCCATGCGATGCGCGCGGCGACGCCGGACCTGGTTCCTGAAATGACGCCACCGATCGAGCAAGTGCATGTTGAAGTGATGAAAAAGGAAAGCCGGATCAAGAGCATAGCGCTCTTCCTGGCCGCTCCCTTCATCGGCTTGGCCTATGCCGTGATGCTTCCGCTTGTTGGCATGGTCATGCTAGCCAAAGTGGGATTGCAAGCCTGGAAAGCAAAGAGCCAATAAGAGCGACCTGAAGCATTGAGCTACATCACGAATCCAGCAATCAGTGCACCCAGCGGCCGAGAACTGTCTCCATCAGGTATGACAATCGTCACCTGATGGTTTTTGCCGTAACAAGACCACACTATGGGGAACCCGAATGAAAAGCTCCCGCGCAACGAGTAAGTTGATTCTGGCAGGCATTCTTGCAATTGCCCTGTCGTCTGTTGGCCTGACTGCCCACGCGGCGGAAGGCGAGATGTCCAAAGAGAGCAAGGCCTGCCTGTCCTGCCACGACAAAGACGACCTGAGCAAGACGCTTGAAAGTGGGGAGGTTCTCTCGCTGAACGTCTCTACCAAGGCATACACCGAATCGATGCACAAGAAGACGGACTGCGAGGACTGCCATTCAAACCTGGACTCAAAAACACACGGCAAGACCAAAACTGCCATCAAGAGCAAGCGGGAATTTGCCTTGGGTATGCGCGAGTCGTGCCGCGACTGTCACAAGAAGAAGGCGGTCGAGTACGATGACAGCGTTCACGCAGCACTGATCAAGGCTGGTAGCAAGAAAGCGCCCCTCTGCACAGACTGCCACAATCCACACACTGTTCGCTCAGCCAAGGTCGTCGGCCCGATCGCGGAGACCCCCTGTGCGAAGTGCCATGAAGCGATCTTCAAGGCCTATTCCAAGGATGTCCACGGTCTGGAGCGCATAGCCAAAGGCATCAGCGCCCCGCTGTGCGCCGGTTGCCACCAAGCACACGCCGTCAAGGCAGCTTCGATGGGTGAGGGCGTGAAAGACGCCTGCCTGGCATGCCACAAGGAGGCAGTGAATCAGCATAAGGACTGGTTGCCCAACACGGCACTGCACTTCGAAGCGATTTCCTGCCCGGTCTGCCATGCACCCGACGCGCAGCGCCGGGTCAACCTCAGACTGTATGACAGCACGGCAAAACGCCAGGTGGCAGAAAAGACCGGTGTGCCAAAGTTTGAAAAACGCACGGACACCGCCGACGCCAAGGACATGGGACTTGATGAACGTGCATTGTGGAGTCTGCTCAAGGAGTTCAACCAGGACGGTGGCGATGGCAAGATGCTGTTGCGCGGGCGCCTGGAGGTTCGCTCGGGCGTCGAGGCCCACCAGGTGAGTGAAAAGTCCAAAGCCATCAAGGACTGCAATACCTGCCATCAGCAGGGCGCAGCAGCCTTTCAAAGCGTATCGCTGACGATCGCCGGCCCGGACGGCAGACCCCTGCGCCACGGCGTCCAGAATGAAGTGCTCAATTCCCTGACATCCATGGAATCAGTGCGCGGCTTCTATGCTATCGGCAGCACCCGCATCAAGTTGCTGGACTACCTTCTCGTGCTGGTCCTGCTGGGCGCCAGCAGCGTACCGCTGGTCCACATGACCATCAAACGACTCTTCAAAGGAGTGCGCGAGAAACTGGAAGCAGAACGACTCGCCGCCGCGCATGATTCGGGCAAGCAGGCTTCAACCGGCCATCGTCAGGGTGCTGACGACGCCTCCAAATAGCAGGAAAACGCCATGGAAAAGCTCTACATCCATCCCTTGACCGTCAGACTCTGGCACTGGACCAACGCTTTCGGTTTCGTGCTCTTGATTGCCACCGGGCTGCAGATCAGGTACCTCGACCTGATTCATCTGATACCTTTCAGGACTGCGGTCGTCGCGCACAACTGGATTGGCTTTGTCCTGATTGCCAACTTTTTCGTCTGGCTGGGCTATTACCTGTTCAGTGACAAGATCAAGGTTTATCACCCTGAATTGAGTCCAAAGAAATACTTCCAGGACAGCTTTCGCCAGATGCAGTTTTATGGCTACGGCATTTTCAGGGGTGAGCCCAACCCGCACCATCCAAATGCCTACAAGAAGTTCAATGCCCTGCAAAGCATGCTGTACCAAATCATCATGATGCTGCTGGTGCCCATCATGTTCTTCACCGGACTGTTGATGTGGGACGTTGGGCGCTTCGCATCGATCGTCGAGATGCTCGGTGGCGTACGCGTCGTGGACACCGTGCACGTTCTGCTGTTCATTGTGTTCTGCGGCTTCATCATCGTGCATGTGTATCTGGCCAGTCTGGGCCACACAGCTTCAGCCCATTTCAAGGCCATGATCACGGGCTACGAAGAAGTTGAGGACGAACCCAAACACGACGCTGCTTCCTGAAAACTCGCAGATTCCGGGGTGCAGCGCGCCAGGGTATCCATGCCTCAGGACGACGGGTCGGGTTCGTCAGGCTCGTATTCGGTATCGCGAACGCGGATGTTGTATTTCTTCATCAGTGCCTGAAAGTTCGAACGCTGCATACCTGTTTCTTCAGCACTCTTTGTGACGTTGGAGCCATTTCTCTTGAGCGTTTCCTGAATAAACAGCTTTTCAACGTCCTCGACTGACTTCTCCCTGGCGATCTTTTTCAATCGCTTGAGATCTTCTCCGGTTCTTGGCACTTCCAGATCGAAGCGTGGCTCGTCATCGATGATGTTGACGAGGTGGGCGCGGTGAATCGATTTGTCTGAAGCCAGGATGACGGCCCGGTGCATTGTGTTTTCGAGCTCGCGCACATTACCCGGCCAGTCATAGTTGACCAGCGTGCTCATGGCCGCCTCCGAGATCTCGGACACCGGTTTTTCGAGTTCGTTGCAGAAAACCTTCAAGAAATGAAAGGCCAGAGCCGGGATATCGTCACGGCGTTCCCGCAAGGCCGGCGCGTGAACCGGGAAAACGTTGATCCGGTAATAGAGATCCTCGCGAAAAGTACCTTCCGCAACCATCGCCTTGAGGTCCTTGTTGGTGGCGGTAACCAGTCTTACATTGGTCTTCTGGACGACGGTGCTGCCGACGGCCCTGAATTCGCGCTCCTGAATCACTCGCAGCAATTTTGCTTGTGTTGAGAGCGGGATATTGCCGAATTCATCCAGGAAAAGCGTTCCGTTGTTGGCAATCTCGAACATGCCCCTCTTGTTCGCCACAGCGCCTGTGAATGAGCCCTTGGTGTGACCGAACA
>CAIYGK010000090.1 GCA_903925725.1 uncultured beta proteobacterium
CCGCCAACTGGTTGACTGCGATGTCCTCATATGTCTGCAAGATTTCAAGGGGTGTAGCGATGGGGCCGGGATCAATGTTTCGTGGTTTCGCGGACGATTGAAATACAGGCGGTTTGGATGGCGTCACGACCTTCTTGCGCTTGGTGCTACCCACTGCCGACCGCACGAATTTGGAAACCTTGTCAATCATGGCTTCAACTTTGCTCTCATCTGCCTGCCTACGCAAGAACGCTGGTATCTCAAAATCATCCATTGATCCACTAGCCAAAGCATCCACCTTTGCCGCAGCCTGACTCCGGTCGCGCGTGCGCCAAACGCTTGGCGTTGACATAGATCCGTAGTCAGGCGTTGCACGGCCGGCACTGGCCTGGGCCGGGGCCGCTATGCTGTACCGGATATGGCTTTCTCTCACCGTTCCAAACCCACCCCACCCCGCCGCCTGCATTTGCTCGATCTGCTCCAAGGTCGGCAGGCCAACAGCCTTCTCGTCTTCGGCGCGCACATGCACCAGAATCAGATTAGTGTTTTCGCTGACCAATTGGTATTTGAGTGCCAGCGCCACAGAGGCTTCCTTTGACGCCGACTCAACCATCCGCCTGGCACCACCCATGCGCGCAACCGTTCCGTCTGACTCGGTACCAAATGTGTCGGCCTGTACGCTGACCTGCCTGCCTTCAGCCTGCCAGCTCAAAGTCGGCGCGGTCTGCGGTCTGTCGGCAAATTGCGCAAACACATGTACCGTCTCGCCATCGAACAACTGTGTTGACAGCTTGGACTGCCACATTGGCGTGGCTCCCCAGTTCACCTCAATATCCACCGTTCTTGATGCACGCATCCGGTTGAACATTCGCATCACGGCCTGCGACATGTCTTCGTTGGGGGATACCAGTTCGCAGGCACCCCCAGTCTTTTCAGCAAGCTCACGCAGCAGGCTCTCGGCCGGTGAGCTACCCACGCCAACTGCAAAGATGCGGTGGCCTGATTGGGCAGCCAACTTGGCAATGGATCCAACTTCCCAGACTTCGCCATCGGTGATCAGCAGCACGTCTGCACCCCCCGTGGCATCGCCGGGAACCTCAATGTCAAAGGTTGATAGCAATGCTGAATTGAGTTCAGTGCCACCGAGATTGGCGTCCGTCAACTTCACTGCATTGGCCAAAACCTTGGCAATAAAGCGCGGCTTGCACGGCTCCATATTGGCCACCATATGCTCCACGCTGTCGCCAAATCTTGTGTACGACAGATGGTCTGCCGGAGTGAGGTGTTGAAACACTTGGTGCAGCGCGGCACGAGCCTGCGCAATGCTGTCGCCACCCATGGAGCCAGAGCAATCAACCAGGATCTTCAGGAGCAGGGGTGCGTTTTCCTGAGCGGGCAACTTGGGGCAGAAACTGGCCAGCACAGCGTGTTGCTCACCATCGGGCGCCGTCACGGCGAAGCACTGGCCCTGAAGGTCATCCAAATTCAAGACGAAATCGCGGTCCAGCATGCCGCCCTGCTCCAGGCGCACCGACATCCCGTTCTCGATGGCCGTGATGCCTACCTTGTGACTGGCACAACTGAGCTTGGCCTTGGCTGCCTGGCCGAACAAATCGAGCTTGAGGGTAAAGGGATACTCAGCCAATGGGTTGACCGCACCGCTCTCATGGGGCGCCAAACCACCCTGGCGGTGTGCGTCACCATAACGCGGTCCGACCGTCGTGGGTATCAACAAGCGGATTCGGCCCTGTTCAAAG
>CAIYGK010000091.1 GCA_903925725.1 uncultured beta proteobacterium
CCAACTGCAGCGTTTCATCGAGCGGGAAATTCCATCACGTGCGCCGCTGTTGGTGGCCGGCGATTTCAATGATTGGGGAACACTGGTTGAGCAGGCGCTGGCACAGACAGGTTTGCGATCGTTCATGGGGGACAACCAGTTGACCTTTCCGGCTCGACTTCCACTGGTGCAACTGGACTATGTCTATGCCAGGGGCTTGACGCTGCTGGGAGCGCATGTTCCTCGGGGGCGCATCTGGTGGCGTATGTCGGACCATCTGCCACTGATAGCGGAATTTGCCCTGCCCGTCCAAGCGTAGGGGAGTCATGCAACAACTCCGTCCAGGCCATCAACTTTTGTTGTTGCAGGGGGGGCAAGCGTTTTTTCCTTCCTTGGTGCAGGCTATTGATGGCAGCGTTCAGGAAGTCCGTATGGAGACCTATATCTTCAACGTTGAGGCCTCCGGTCAGCAAGTCGCTGCGGCGCTGGAGCGGGCGGCGCTTCGTGGTGTTGCTGTTTATCTCACCATAGACGGCGTCGGCACACCAAGCCTTCCCCCCCAATGGGTTGCCCGTTTTGATGCGGCAGGGGTCAAGTGGGCGATATTTTCGCCGCTGGGGCAACTGGGCATGCTGATTCCGAGTCGATGGCGGCGTCTGCACAGAAAGCTGTGCGTGGTAGATGGCAGTGTGGCATTTTGTGGTGGTATCAATGTTCTTGACGACTTTTTTGATCCCAACTACGGCGCGCTGGAGACACCACGATTTGATTTTGCGGTTCGTGTGACTGGCCCACTGGTGCAAACCATGCATGAAGCCATGGCCCTGTTCTGGTGGCGATTGCAGGCAGCCAGCACGGCACGGTTGAGCGACTTTTCAGCGTCCTGGCGCGCCTTGCAGGAAGCACTGGCGCTGGCATTGCAGGAACGTTCGACCACGGAGACGGACGATGCCAAGCCACTCGCTGCTCCGATGAGCCACGGGACCAGCGCCGAACTGGTGCTGCGGGACAATCTGCGCAACCGGACCCGGATCGAGCGTGCCTACCGCAAGGCGATTGGCGCGGCGCGGGAAGAGATCATGATTGCCAACGCCTATTTTCTGCCAGGTCGAAAGTTGCGCAAGGGCCTGATTCTTGCTGCGCGACGCGGTGTCAGGGTTCGTTTGTTGCTGCATGGTCGTTACGAGTATTTCATGCAGTACTACGCGACGCGACCGGTCTATGGGGCACTGATGGCTGCGGGCGTCGAAATATACGAATATTCGGCCGGCTTTCTGCACGCGAAGGTTGCGGTCATCGATGGGCGTTGGGCCACCGTGGGATCTTCCAATCTGGATCCACTTAGTTTGCTGCTGGCCCGGGAGGCCAATGTGGTGGTGGATGACGCAGCATTCGCACAGGACCTGCATGCCCGGCTTGCCAATGCCATGATCCAGGGAAGTGTTCAGATTGATCCGGCAGCCTACGCCAATCGGCCGTGGCGTCAGCGCTTTTTGGACGGCCTCGCCTTTGGCTTGATGAGGGGGCTGCTTTTCCTGTACGGGAAACGGTATTGAAACGCTGATAACATGATTGCATGTTAATGAAAAGTCAAAGCACCATGAATCCAGCCGATGCCGATGAGGGTACCCCTGTATCTGTGAAGATTCGTGAGCGTCTGCTGGCCGCACGCAAACGTTTCAACGCCAATGACAATATCTCGGACTTTATTGAGCCCGGGGAACTCGCCCTCCTGCTCGATGAAGTAGAAGAGAAGATGAAAGGTGTGTTGAGCAGCCTGGTGATTGACACCGAACGTGATCACAACACGGATCAGACCGCCCGTCGGGTGGCAAAAATGTACGTTAGCGAGGTGTTCCGCGGTCGCTATGTCAGCGCGCCAGCGATCACCGAGTTTCCCAATGCCGAGCATCTGAACGAACTGATGATCGTTGGCCCGATTACGGTGCGCAGCGCCTGCAGCCATCACCTTTGCCCGGTCATCGGTCAAGTCTGGATTGGGGTGCTTCCGAATGAACACACCAACGTGATCGGATTGTCAAAGTACGCCCGACTGGCCGAGTGGGTGATGGGCAGACCGCAGATCCAGGAGGAGGCTGTCGTTCAACTGGCAGATCTGATTCAGCAGAAGACGCAACCCGATGGCCTGGCCATTGTGATGGAGGCGACGCATTTTTGCATGGGCTGGCGTGGTGTCAAGGACATGGACAGCAAGATGATCAATTCGGTCATGCGCGGCAGCTTCCTGAAAGACCCCAACCTGCGCCGTGAATTCCTGTCGCTTATTCCAGGGAAGGGCTGATCATGTTGGTACGTTTGCTTTACGCCAGCCGTGTTAACGACACCAGCCCCGAGGCCATCGACGCCATACTGGCCCAGTCGCGCAAACACAACCCGGAATGCGGTATTACCGGTATTCTTTGTTACGGTGGTGGCATATTTTTGCAGGCCATTGAGGGCGGACGGATGCCGGTGAGTGAACTGTACGGGCATATTCAGAGAGACCCGCGTCACAAGGATTTGGTACTTCTGCACTATGAAGAAATCGCCGAACGCCGTTTCGGCGGCTGGACCATGGGGCAGGTCAATATGTCCAAGATCAATGCATCGATCTTGCTCAAATACGCTGAAAAGCCGGAACTCGATCCCTATTCAGTCTCTGGTAGCGTGTCGCTGGCGTTGCTCGAAGAACTGATGGCCACGGCCTGCATCATCGGCCGCGCCTGAGCGCAGACCCTGGATTCGAGCTATTTTTTCGCCGAATCGGCTGCTGGAGTGGCGAGCACCTCTTTGTAAGGAGTTTCGTTGACAGTCAGGCCCTGGGCAGAGAACCTGGCCGCATTCTTTTTCCCCATCCCTTTGACCCGTGCCAGCAAGTCGTTCCAGTCTTTGAAGTTTCCCTTCTTGCGTTCGTCCAGGATCTTGCCGGACAGTGAGGGTCCAATGCCCTTGATACTGTCAAGCTCGGCAGCGTTGGCTTGGTTGACGTCGGTAGCAGCCAAGCAGAAGGTTGCGTACAGCAGGGCCATCAGGGCAAGGAAGATCTTCAGCATCTTGCGACTCCTCGATCTTGACCGAGCAGGTCGTTCACGTATTTTGATACGCCGCCCTGGACGTCCGTAAAGCGGTGATTGCAGCCAGCACGGCGCAAGGCGGTCAAGTCGGCCTGGGTATAGCACTGGTACTTGCCGCGCAGGCTGTCGGGGAAATCGACATACTCGATCAGCCCCGCGTTGACCATGGCCTCATGCGTCAGCAAAGAAGCGCCCCGGTTGCTGCGCATGGCATTCACTACTGCATCAGCAACGTCATTGAAGGGTTGCGCCCGGCCGGTTCCCAGATTGAAGATCCCGGAAATTTCCGGATGATCAAGAAACCACAGGTTGACCGCCACCACGTCGTCAATGAAAACAAAGTCGCGCATTTGGGCGCCCGCGGCGTAGCCGCCATAGTCACCGAAAAGTTTGACCTTTCCATCCAGCGCAAATTGATTGAACTGGTGAAAGGCAACACTGGCCATGCGCGCCTTGTGCTGCTCACGCTCGCCGTAAACATTGAAGTAGCGAAAACCCACGACCTGTGCAGCATTCGCAGCACCCAGGCGTTCAAAATTCGCACCACACTCACGTCGCATGCGCTGGTCAAAAAGCAGTTTGGAGTAACCGTAAACGTTCAGCGGGCGCTCAAAGGCAGGATCTTCCCGGAAGGTGTCGGAACCACCGTAAGTGGCTGCGCTCGATGCGTACAGCAGCCTTGTACGGTGCTTCTGGCAGGCCTGGAACAACTGGCACGAGAGCGTGTAATTGTTGGCGAGCATGAACTTGCCGTCGGTTTCCATCGTGTCGCTGCAGGCACCTTCATGAAAAACTGCCTCGACTTCGCCGAAAGCGCCCATCGCGAACATGTCATAAAAATCGTCGGCATCCACATAGTCCGCAATTTTGAGATCAGCCAGATTGCGAAACTTTTCGCCCAGGGTCAGGTCATCGACAGCGATGATGTTATCGATGCCACGCGCATTCAGACCCTTGACAATATTGCTGCCTATAAATCCGGCGGCGCCGGTCACGACGATACGCTTCATGCAAACAACTCCTCATAGGTCACCGCGGCCGTGCCAAATTTTCCAACTACCAGGCCACCAGCCCGATTCGCCAGAGGCAGTGCCTGGCGCAGGCTCAGTCCGGCTGCTAGCAGCGTTGCCATCGTGGCTATCACGGTATCACCGGCACCAGTGACATCAAACACTTCGCGGGCCTGGGCATTCACATGCAGTTGTCCCTCGGCGTCAAACAGCGTCATGCCTTCTTCGCTGCGGGTCAGCAATACGGCATCGAGCCCGAGTTGCTGGCGCAGGCTCTGACACTTGGCCTGCAGGTCAGACTCATCGAGCCAGGAACCTATCACTTGCCGCAACTCGACTCGATTGGGAGTGATGACGCTGGCATTCCTGTAGCGCGAGAAGTCTGAACCCTTGGGGTCGATCAGGATCGGCTTGCCGGCGTCCCGCGCCCTTGCAATCATGTCGGCTACGTGTGCCAACCCCCCTTTGCCATAGTCTGAAAACAACACGGCCTGGTGATCCGGTAACAGGCTGGAAAAAACAGCGCTCTGGGAAGCCAGCACTTCGTTTCTTGGCGTATTTTCGAAGTCGAGGCGAAGCAACTGCTGCTGGCGCCCGATGACACGCAGTTTGACGGTTGTCTTCAGATCAGGATCGCGGCCAAAGTACGCACTGATACCAGTGCCAAGTACCAGGGCTTCGAGCTTGTGGCTGGCTTCGTCGTCGCCGACCACGGTCAGCAGCGAGGACCTGGCGCCCAGCGTCACGACGTTGTAGGCGACATTGGCGGCGCCGCCATTGCGCTCTTCTTCGCGCGTGATGCGCACAATGGGTACCGGCGCTTCCGGGGAGATGCGATCCACCTCACCGTACCAGTAGCGGTCCAGCATGACATCGCCGACCACCAGCACACTTGCCCTGGACAAGGCTTCTCTCGATATATTCATGGCAGTCAATGGGTCACTCATAACTCTTCCACACGTCTGGCGGGATAACTGTCCCAGGCCTGGCAACCCGGACATTGCCAGAAATGCTGCTTTGCTTCGAATCCGCAGGCGGCGCAGCGGTATCGCAGCAGCGGTTTGACCGCATGGTCCAACGCTCGTTGCACCTGCGGATGAAATTGCTCATGCTCGAGCTTTTCACCTGCGATCCATTTCGCTGCAGCTATCAGCGAGGGTTCATGCTCAAGGTGGTGCACATACCAGTCGCGTGCCGTTGGCGAAGGTGTTGACTGTGTCGCCTCCAGAGCGACGATGGCGTCCAGAACGTCCAGCGAAGGGTTCGCTTCGTAATGGTTCATGAGCAGTTGGTGCGTCTGTGGAGTATGCCCGGTCTGGATCGCCAGTTTGGCCAGGGCCATGGCAATCAGCGGTGCAGCCGGCGCTGCGGCATGAAGCGCAACTTCCAGTGCGGCATAGGCCTCCTGTGCATTGCCCTGGCTTGTCAACAACTGCGCCAGGGCGATGCGCGGCCGTGGTGCCTCTGGCGCCGTTGCAATGGCTTGATGCAGCAAAGGCAGGGCTCGGTCAGGTTCCTGATCGGACACACAGGCGTCCGCCTGTTCACACAGATAGTGGGCCAGTCGCGTGTCGAAGTTGCCTTGTCCGTCGGCGGTCAGCTTCTGGGCAACCAGAGCGGCCTGCGGCCAGTCTCGACTGCGTTCGTAATTGGCCAGCAGGGCGAGTCGTGCCTGCTCTTCAAACGGTGTGCCTTCAAGTTTGAGCAGTGCAGCCTCGGCGCGATCGAGCAGGCCCGCCTTCAGATAATCCAAAGCCAGTGCGTGCTGGGCGCGCTGATGATCGGCCTCGTTCAGGTCGCCACGCGAGAGCAAGTGCTCATGCACACGAACCGCCCGCTCATATTCACCGCGACGCCGAAACAGGTTGCCCAGTGCGAAGTGCAACTCCGAGGTGTCCGGATCGTTCTGAACCGCTTCGATGAATGCGTCGATCGCCTGATCCTGTTGTTCATTGAGAAGGAAATTCAAGCCCTTGAAATAGGCTTTGGGCGCCTGCCGGTTTTCGATCCGAAGTTGGTGCAGGTCGAGCCGTGAGGCGAGCCAGCCTGCCACGAAGGTCAAGGGCAGGCCCAGCAATATCCAGCTTACGTCAAAGCTCATGCGGCGGTTCGCTTGCTGTGGCAGGCATTGGCTGGGGCTCGACGCTGGCCAGTGGTCCCAGATTGGCGGCGCGGCGCTGTTTTAGCCAGTGGGGCACCATCGCCAGTGCGCCTGCAGCCACCCCGGCTGCGAAAGTACCTAACACCACCAGAACCTGAGGCGCACGCCAGTAGGTGCCGAAGAAAAAATGCACCGTGGTGTCTTGCTGGTTATTCAGGGCAAATGCCAACAAGGTAAAGAAGATGGCAGACTTAAGTATCCACTTAAGCAGCCACAGGAAGTTTTTCATCGATCTCCCCAATGACGGGTTGATTCTAACGGTCAGGATTTGCGTTTGCCTTCAAGCTCGACCGTGCGCAGATCGACGGCCTCGCGCATGGCTTTGCCCGGTTTGAAGTGAGGAACACGCTTTTCTGGCACGTTGACACTGGCGCCGCTACGCGGATTGCGACCGATGCGGGGAGGACGGTGATTGATGGAAAAACTGCCAAAACCCCGAATTTCAATTCGATGCCCACGCACCAGCGCTGTGTTCATGGCATCCAGAATGGCTTTGACCGCGAATTCGGCATCGCGGTGGGTAAGCTGGCCAAATCTGGCAGCCAGCTCTTCAACCAGGTCGGAGCGAGTCATTTTGAAAAATTCAGCTCATGACAGGGCAGAGGCTTGGCATGACCACGCCGTCTGCTCTGGCATGAAGCCCGATCATTTTTCGTTGTTGTCAAGCTTGGCGCGCAGCAATGCGCCCAGGCTCGTCGTGCCGGCATTTTCGCGAGCCGAGGCCTGACTCAAAGTGGCCATGGCTTCGCTTTGATCTGCGGCGTCCTTGGCCTTGATCGACAGCTGAATGTTGCGTGCCTTGCGGTCCACATTGACAACAACAGCGGTGACTTCATCACCTTCCTTGAGCACGTTGCGAGCGTCCTCAACCCGATCACGCGAGATTTCGCTGGCACGCAGGTAGCCGATGATGTCGTCGCCCAGATCAATTTCAGCGCCTCTGGGATCGACCGTTTTGACCTTGCCCGTAACAACCTGGCCCTTGTCGTTGAGGGTGGCAAAGGTGGTGAAGGGATCGGAGTCCAGTTGTTTGATGCCCAGCGAGATGCGTTCGCGGTCCACATCCACGGCCAACACCAGTGCTTCCACTTCCTGACCCTTCTTGTACTCGCGTACAGCGGCTTCGCCGGCTTCGTTCCAGGACAGGTCAGACAGGTGCACCAGACCGTCAATACCGGCAGCGAGACCCACAAACACGCCGAAGTCGGTGATCGATTTGATCGGGCCCTTGACGCGGTCGCCACGCTTGGTGTTCTGCGCAAATTCCTGCCATGGGTTGGCCTTGCACTGCTTCATGCCCAGCGAGATACGACGCTTGTCTTCGTCGATTTCCAGAACCATCACTTCAACCTCATCGCCCAGGGCAACGATCTTGCTTGGGGCTACGTTCTTGTTGGTCCAGTCCATTTCGCTGACGTGCACCAGACCTTCAATGCCGGGCTCGAGTTCCACAAAAGCGCCGTAGTCAGCGATGTTGGTGATCTTGCCGAACATACGCGTTCCTTGCGGGTAACGACGGTTGACGCCCATCCATGGATCGTCGCCCATCTGTTTGAGGCCGAGCGAGACGCGGTTCTTTTCGGTATCAAATTTCAGGATCTTGGCAGTGATCTCCTGCCCTGCCGTCACCACTTCGCTGGGGTGACGCACACGGCGCCAGGCCATGTCCGTGATGTGCAGCAGACCGTCAATGCCGCCGAGGTCAACGAAGGCACCGTATTCGGTGATGTTCTTGACCACACCTTGAACCACAGAACCTTCCTTGAGGGTGTTCATCAGCTTGGCGCGTTCTTCGCCCATGCTGGCTTCAACCACGGCGCGGCGTGACAGAACGACGTTGTTGCGCTTGCGATCGAGCTTGATGACCTTGAATTCCAGGGTCTTGTTTTCGTAAGGTGACAGGTCTTTGGTGGGACGGGTGTCAACCAGCGAACCAGGCAGGAAGGCGCGGATGCCATTGACCAGTACGGTCAGGCCTCCCTTGACCTTGCCGCTGGTGGTGCCGGTGACGAACTCGCCGGTTTCCAGGGCTTTTTCCAGACTCATCCAGGACGCCAGACGCTTGGCCGTATCGCGGCTCAGGATGGTGTCACCGTAGCCATTTTCGATCGAGCCAATGGCAACCGAAACGAAGTCGCCAACCTGAACTTCGATTTCGCCCTTGTCACTCTTGAATTCTTCGAGCGGCACATAGGCCTCAGACTTGAGGCCAGCGTTGACAACAACAAAACTGTGCTCGATGCGAATCACTTCAGCAGTGATAACTTCGCCAGGACGCATCTCGGTGCGTTGCAGGGACTCTTCAAACAGGGCGGCAAAAGATTCTGACATTTTTTTGATGCGGCATTAACCGCAGGTTAATTCGCGGTTTTATCCGCGGTTCAGTTTTAGAACCACACAGGCAGTGCGCAATGTGCTGCGCGAAAGGGCCTGTGTGGACCGGTGCAAGCTCTTAAACTGCTTCGAAAGCTTGCGTGTCCTGCCACCAGCTCAAAACCAGCTCGACAGATTCTTCAATCGTCAAGTTCGAATTGTCCAGCAACCGGGCGTCTTGCGCCGCTTTCAGAGGCGCCACGCTGCGGGACGAATCCCGCGCATCACGCGCCTGCAAATCAGCGCAAAGGGAAGAGAGTGTAGCCGAAATTCCCTTTGAAATCAATTGTTTATGGCGTCTCCTGGCGCGTTGCTCGGCGCTCGCCGTCAAAAACACTTTAAGTGAGGAAGCCGGGAAGATCACTGTGCCCATATCACGACCATCGGCAATCAGTCCCGGCAACTGTCGAAAGCCGTGCTGCAGGGCAATCAATGCGAGCCGGACCTGCGGCAGCGCAGAGACCAGAGAGGCATTCATGCCTGCTTCCTCGCTGCGAATGGCATCGCTGATGTCAGCGCCATTCAAGAGCACGCGGTCCGCCGAAAACTGGATCGACAAACTTTCCACCAGATCGGCAATCGCCTGCTCGTGCGCGCCGTCCAGCGCTAGGCCGGCACGCACGGCAGCGAGCGCCGTGATGCGGTAGAGCGAGCCGGAGTCCAGCAGATGGTAGCCCAGGCGTTTGGCCAGTTCAGCCGCCAGAGTGCCCTTGCCAGAGGCGCTCGGCCCATCGATACAAATGACAGGGATGGAGGCGCTTGGTGAGTGCACCACTGAAAACAGTGCTTCAAAGTAGTCGGGAAAGGTCTTGGCAACGCACTTAGGATCTTCTATGCGCACGGGCAGGCCCGCCGGATTAAGGGCCGCCAGGGAAAAGCACATGGCCATGCGGTGATCGTCATAGGTGTGGATGCTGGCAGCTTTCCAATCGGCCTTCGTGGCTGCGGGTGTGATGCGAATGAAATCCGGGCCTTGCTGTACGCTGGCACCGAGTTTGCGCAACTCGCAAGCCATGGCGTCCAGGCGGTCGGATTCCTTGACCCGCCAACTGGCAATGTTGCGCAAGGTGGTCGTGCCCCGCGCATAAAGTGCCATGATCGCCAGAGTCATGGCCGCGTCCGGAATGTGATTACAGTCCAGGTCGATTGCTTTAAGCGGCCACTGGCCGCGTGAGATCTCCAGCCAGTTGGGACCACTGATAACTTCTGCGCCCATCATCCGTGCCGCTTCTATGAAACGGATATCACCCTGGATCGAGTCGGCGCCGACGCCCTCGATGCGCAGACTGCCGTGGTGAGCGCTTGGCTGCGCGAGGGCACCCAATGCAACAAAATAGCTGGCCGATGACGCATCGGCCTCCACATGCAGCGTGCCGGGAGACTTGAACTGGCTGCCAGCCACAATCGTGAAGTGTTGCCAGCCATCGCGCGCGACATCGACGCCAAAGCGCGCCAGCAACTTCAGCGTGATCTCGATGTAGGGACGCGAAATCAGCTCGCCCACGACTTCGATCTGGATGTCCCGGCTTGACGCCGCCAAGGGCAGAGCCATCAGCAGCGCAGTCAGGAACTGGCTTGATACATCGCCCCGAATGCGGATCGGCTGCTGCAGCGACAGATTTGGCTTGCCAATGTGCAACGGTGGGTAGCCTGCTCGTCCCAAGTATTCAATGTCGCAGCCGAGCTGGCGCAGCGCATCGACCAGATCGCCAATGGGACGCTCGTGCATGCGGGGAACACCGCGCAATTCAAAGTCGCCACCCAGCACCGCCAGTGCAGCGGTCAGCGGACGGATCGCAGTGCCGGCGTTGCCCATGAACAAGCTGGCCGTCGCGTTGTGCGCAAGGCCGCCCATGCCCTCAATCTTGACGCTCGTACCACTCTGATGCACTCCGCAACCCAATGAGCGCAGGGCATCGAGCATGACACGCGTGTCGTCCGAGTCCAGCAGATCGTGCAGGGTAGTGCTGCCCCGGCACAGGGCAGACAACAAGAGTACACGATTTGAAATGCTCTTGGAGCCTGGCAGCAGGATGGTGCCGCTGGCCGACGTCAGGTGCGGGATATCGAGAAACGCAGTCGAAAACATTATTTCTGGTGATGTCCCATACGCCACTTGGCGCGGCTCAGGCTGGCTCGATCAATCAGACCCTCCAGCGCCTCCCCATTGCCACTGGAGATCATCAGTTGCATCGCCTGCAGGCTGTGCTGGAAAATCTTCAGCTGTGCGAGCAACTCTTCGTGGTTCGACAGCATGATGTCGCGCCACATCTTGGCATCGCTGGCAGCGATGCGCGAAAAATCCCGAAAACCTGGTCCGGCCAGGGACAGGTATTCGTTCCCCTGAGGCTGTCCCGAGACCGCATTCATGAGCGCAAACGAAAGCAGATGCGGCAAATGACTGACGGCGGCAAACGCCGCGTCATGCGATTCCGGCGACATCTTGATAACGCGACAGCCAAGCGCGGTCCACACGTCAAACGCCTTTTGCAACTGCACTGGCAGCGTGCGTTCAATCGGCGTCAGGATCACCTGTTTGCCAGGGTACAGGTCGGCATCGGCATTCTCAGCGCCTGAGACTTCGCGGCCCGCTACCGGGTGCGCCGGCACAAACGATCCGATCTGCTCGCGCAAGGCCCTGCGTCCAGCGTCGATCACATCGCGCTTGGTCGAGCCCACATCCATGATCAGCATCTCGGGCGTTACCAGGTGCTGGATGGACTTGAGCGTGGCCTCTGTCGCTGCTACCGGCACCGCCAGCAGCACGATATCGGCGCCGGTAACCGCCTGCGGCGCGGAAGTCGCGGCAACATCGATCACCCCGAGTTCGCGCGCGTGCTCCGTGCTCTCCATCGACTTGTTGTAGCCGACCACACGCTTGACCAGTCCGGCGCGCTTGAGGGCCAGCGCGAACGAGCCGCCCATCAAGCCACAACCAATAACGCCAAGTTGCTCAAACATCATTCAGCTACCGGATAACTGCCCAGAAGTTTGTAAAAGGCAGAAAGTTCTTGCAGGTCCGCCAGCGCTGCGGCCACGTGAGGCTGTGAGGGGTGACCCTCAACGTCGATATAGAAATAGTATTCCCACTGCCCGGTGCGTGCCGGGCGCGATTCAAAACGCGTCATCGACACGCCGTGCGTCTTCAGCGGCACCAGCAAGTCGTGCACGGCGCCAGGCCGATTCGGTACCGACACGATCAGGCTCGTGCAGTCCTTGCCTGAAGGCGGCGGTGTGCCAACAGTTTGCGGCAGACAGATGACGGCAAAGCGCGTGCGGTTGTAGGCCTCGTCCTGGATCGCGTGGGCTGCAATGTGCAAACCAAACTGGGTTGCTGCGCGCTCGCTGGCCAGTCCGGCCCAGGCCGGGTTAGTAGTAGCCAGACGGGCGCCCTCGGCGTTGCTGGAGACAGGTCTGCGTTCCGCGTGCGGCAAATGCTTGGACAGCCATGCCTGGCACTGCGCCAGTGCCAGCGGATGCGCCAGCACAGCTTCAATGCCGTCCAGGGAATTCTCCTGGCGCAGCAGGTTGTGCCGGATCATCAGCGTCACTTCACCAATCACATGGGTCGGCGATTGCAGAAACAGGTCAAGTGAGCGCGTGACCATGCCCTCGGTCGAGTTCTCGACGCCAACCACGCCGTAGTGCGCGCTGCCCGCCGCGGTGGCGTGAAACACCTCATCAAAGTTGGCACAGTAAATCAGGTCTGCCGCACCGCCAAAAAACTCGATCGCCGCTTGCTCGCAAAAGGTGCCCGCCGGCCCCAGCACAGCAACCCGCTGCGGCGCTTCGAGCGCGAGACAGGACGACATGATTTCGCGCCAGATCGCTGCCACATGCGGCCCTTTCAGAGGTCCCGGATTGGTCAGTTGGATCTTTTCTATGACCTGGGCGACCCGGTCGGGTCTGAAGAACGCCGTGCCTTCGTGCTTTTTTACTTCACCTACTTTTTCCGCAACCAGTGCGCGCTTGTTGAGCAAGGTCAGCAACTGCTGGTCAATGGCATCAATCTGGACGCGCAGTTCCGGCAGGCTCGGCAGGGCGGGGGTCGGTGCTGTCATGGTTCAGGCCCGGTCTTGTTGAAATTCCAGCATGTAATTGACCAGCGCCTGCACGCCCTCCAAGGGCATGGCGTTGTAAATGCTCGCGCGCATGCCGCCAACCGATTTGTGTCCCTTGAGTTGCAGCAGACCGTGCTCGCGCGCCCCGCTCAGAAAGGCTTCGTTCAGACTCTCATCGCGCAGAAAGAACGGGACGTTCATGCGCGAACGGCAGTCACGGGTCACCTTGTTGAAGTACAGCTGCGAACCGTCTATGGCGTCATACAGCAACGCGGCCTTGGCCTCGTTGCGTTGTTCCATCGCGGTCATGCCACCCTGGCGCTTTAGCCACTGGAATACCAGGCCGGCCATGTAAATGGCATAGGTTGGCGGTGTATTGAACATCGACTGGTTTTCGGCCACGATCTTGTAGTTAAAGGCGCTAGGGCAGATGGGCAGGGCACGGTCGAGCAGGTCCTGTCTGACAATCACCAGTGTCAGACCAGCGGGCCCCAGATTCTTTTGTGCACCGGCAAATGCCACGCCAATGCGGCTCCAGTCCATGGGTCGTGAAGCGACATGCGACGAGCAGTCAACCACCAGCGGACTGTCACAACCGATGGCCTTGAGGTCGGGCAGTTCTTGCCACTCAACACCGTGAATGGTTTCGTTGCTGCACAGATGCAGGTAGCTGGCGTCCTTGCTCAAGTGCCAATTCTGTGGCGCCGGCAGTGTGGTGTGTCCGTCGGCCTGGTTGCTGGCAGCAAGGTTGGCCGTGCAATACCGGGCCGCCTCCTGCAGCGACTTATGGCTCCAGCTACCGGTCACCACAAAGTCGACCGTGCCAGCGCCCGAGAGGTTCAGCGGAACGATGGCGTTCTCAGCCAGACCACCGCCCTGCATGAACAGAATCCTGAACTGCTCTGGTACGGCAAGTAACTCCCGCAAGTCCGCCTGCGCCTGCTCGTAGATCGAAATGAAGTCCTTGCCACGATGACTCATTTCCATCACGCTCATGCCGCTGCCATGCCAGTCGAGCATTTCGCCCGCTGCCTGGGTCAGCACCTCCTGCGGCATCGCTGCCGGTCCGGCAGAGAAGTTATAGGGGCGCTTCATCGTCACCCGCAGCGTCGTCGGTCAGCGGGTTGGCGTCGTTCTCGACGATGCGCTGCAAGCCGCTCAGTTTGGAGCCTTCGTCCAGGCCAATCAAGGTGACACCCTGGGTGGCACGCCCCAGCTCCCGAATCTCGCTGACCCGTGTGCGTACCAGAACACCCTTGTCAGTGATCAGCATGATCTCGTCATCGGCTCGCACCAGCGTGGCTGCTACCACCTTGCCATTGCGCTCAGACTGGGTGATGGCAATCATGCCTTTGGTGCCGCGGCCATGCCTTGTGTACTCGGTGATGCTGGTGCGCTTGCCAAAGCCGTTCTGCGTCGCCGTAAGGACGCTTTGTTGCTCGTCTTCAGCCACCAGCATGGCAATTACGCTTTGCCCCTCTTCGAGCGTCATGCCGCGCACGCCACGGGCATTGCGACCCAGCGGACGGACATCGTTTTCATCAAACCGAACGGCCTTGCCACCGTCGCTGAAAAGCATGACATCGTGTTGCCCGTCGGTCAGGGCAGCCCCGATCAGGTAGTCGCCGTCATCGAGGTTGACGGCAATGATGCCGCCCTTGCGCGGGTTGTTGAATTCGTCCAGCGCGGTCTTCTTGACCGTACCCATGGAAGTTGCCATGAACACGTACTGGCTGGCCGGGAAACTGCGTTTGTCACCCGTCAGTGGCAATACCACGTTGACCTTTTCGCCTTCTGCCAGCGGGAACATGTTGACGATCGGTCGCCCGCGCGAGCCGCGTGAGCCCTGTGGCACTTCCCAGACCTTGAGCCAGTACAAACGCCCACGGTTGCTGAAACACAGGATGTAATCGTGGGTGTTCGCAATAAACAGCTGATCCACCCAATCGTCTTCTTTTGTGGCGGTAGCCTGCTTGCCCCTGCCACCGCGTTTTTGCGCCCGATACTCACTCAGCGGCTGGCTCTTGATATAGCCGCTGTGCGATAGTGTGACGACCATGTCCGTCGGTGTGATCAGGTCTTCCGTGCTGAGGTCAAATGAGCTGTACTCCACCAGGCTACGCCGCGCACCCAGTTTGGTTTGGCCAAACTCGGAGCGGATGACACCGAGCTCATCGCTGATGATGATGGAAACCCGCTCGGGTCGCGCCAGAATATCGAGCAGATCATCAATTTCGGCCATCACCTCTTTGTACTCGGCGACGATCTTGTCCTGCTCGAGCCCGGTCAGGCGTTGCAGCCGCATCTGCAGAATTTCCTGTGCCTGTGTTTCTGACAGACGATACAAACCGTCGTGACCCATGCCATAGGCTCTCTCAAGGCCGTCCGGACGGTAGTCGTCTGCGTTGACCGTACCGCCGTCAGTGCGGCTGCGGGTCAGCATCTCACGCACCAGCTTGCTGTCCCAGGGCTTGGCCATCAGTTCGACCTTGGCCACAGGGGGCGTCGGCGCGTTGCGGATGATGGCGATGAAGTCGTCGATGTTCGCCAACGCCACAGCGAGACCTTCGAGCACATGGCCGCGTTCGCGTGCCTTGCGCAGGTTGAAGATGGTGCGCCGCGTTACGACTTCGCGGCGGTGTTCGAGAAAAACCTCAATCAGATCCTTCAAGTTGCACAGCTTGGGCTGGCCATTGATCAGCGCCACCATGTTCATGCCAAAGGTGTCCTGCAACTGCGTCTGCTTGTACAGGTTGTTCAGCACCACTTCAGGCACTTCACCGCGCTTGAGTTCAATCACCAGGCGCATGCCTGACTTGTCCGATTCGTCCTGGATGTGGCTGATGCCTTCGATCTTCTTCTCGTGCACCAACTCCGCCATGCGTTCCTGCAAGGTCTTCTTGTTGCACTGGTAGGGCAGTTCGTCGACGATGATTGCCTGTCGCTGGCCTTTGTCAATGTCTTCAAAATGGCACTTGGCGCGCATCACAACGCGCCCGCGCCCGGTGCGGTAGCCATCCTTGACGCCGTTGATGCCGTAAATGATTCCGCCAGTGGGAAAGTCGGGCGCCGGAACGATCTCCATCAGTTCGTCGATAGAAGCCTGCGGATTGCGCAGCAGATGCAGGCAGGCATCCACCACCTCATTCAGGTTGTGCGGAGGAATGTTGGTTGCCATGCCGACCGCAATGCCGCCCGAGCCGTTGACAAGCAAATTGGGTAGCCGCGTTGGCATGACCAACGGCTCTTTCTCGGAGCCATCGTAATTGGGGCCGAAATCAACCGTCTCCTTGTCCAGATCGGCCAGCAACTCGTGCGCGATCTTGGACATGCGGATTTCGGTGTAACGCATGGCTGCGGCATTGTCACCGTCGACCGATCCGAAATTGCCCTGACCGTCCACCAGCATATGGCGCATGGAAAAGTCCTGCGCCATGCGAACAATCGTTTCATACACTGCACTGTCACCATGCGGGTGGTACTTGCCGATGACATCGCCAACAATACGGGCTGATTTTTTGTACGGCCGATTCCAGTCGTTGTTGAGCTCGTGCATGGCAAACAACACGCGCCGATGTACCGGCTTCAAACCGTCCCGTGCGTCGGGCAGGGCGCGACCCACAATCACGCTCATGGCGTAGTCGAGGTAGCTGCGCCGCATTTCCTCTTCAAGACTTATGGGCAGGGTTTCTTTTGCGAACTGGGTCATGGGGCGTTGTGGCTGGAACGGAGAGTCAAAAGGCAGGGTCTGATTCTAAAGGTAAAGGACCCATCTTGTGGCTTCCGTGCAACGGTGGTGCAGCTTTATCTACCGCAATTAAATTTGAATGACCCAGTCGCTTGTTTCGGGTTTAAGGCAGAATCTGAGTGTGGCACAATGGCACGAACGCTTTGGGTGATGGGCACTCGCAGCGTCTTATAAATACTCGCCGCGCTGCTGCGGCTATTTTCCTTTAGGAGAACCATGATGAAACTGAACAAACTGGCAATGCTGGTTGCTGCCGCAGCACTCTCGGCCATGGCTGGCGCCCAAACCGTTGACAACTGGGTAAGCGCTACCGGTATTACCTGGAAAAACGGTACCAACGAATATTGCTGGCGCGATGCAACCTGGACACCGGCTACGGCTGCTGTCGGTTGCGATGGCGCTATCGTTGCTAAGCCGGCACCGGCTCCGGTTGCGGCTCTCAAGCCAGCTCCAGCACCCGCTGTGGTTGCCCCGGCACCCAAGCCCGCTCCAGCACCGGCACCGCAGCCGCCGGCCGCCACCAAAGTGACTTACGCTGCCGATGCATTCTTTGATTTTGACAAGGCCGTGCTGAAGGCCGAAGGCAAAGCCAAGCTGGACGATCTGGTTGGCAAGGTCAAGAGCATCAATCTGGAAGTGATCATCGCTGTCGGTCATACTGACTCGGTTGGTTCCGATGCCTATAACCAGAAGCTGTCGGTCAAACGTGCTGAAGCTGTCAAGGCTTATCTCGTGACCAAGGGTATCGAGAAGAACCGCGTTTACACCGAAGGCAAGGGCGAGAAGCAGCCTGTTGCTGACAACAAGACCACAGAAGGCCGGGCGAAGAACCGCCGCGTCGAAATTGAAGTGGTTGGTACGCGCGCTAACTGATAGCTCGGAACTTCCGAAAAGCGGGCCAGGAGCCTGCATCAAAAAACCCCGCTTCGCGGGGTTTTTTGTTTTGTCGATAATCTACCCATGACATCAACACTGAACGCTGATCCGGCCGAACTGGCCAAGTTTTCCGACCTTGCTCACCGCTGGTGGGATATGGAGGGCGAATTTCGTCCCCTGCATCAGATCAATCCACTGAGGCTGGAGTGGATCAACGGTATCTGTCCCATCAAGGGTATGCAGGTTCTTGATGTCGGTTGTGGTGGTGGCATTCTGGCTGACGCCATGGCGCGCAACGGCGCCCAGGTGACCGGTATTGATCTGGCCGGCAAGGCCCTTCGCGTGGCGCAGTTGCATGCGATGGAGGCACAAACCCCGAGCCTGGAGTACCGTGAAGTCAGTGTCGAAACACTGGCACAGGAACAGCCGCAGAGCTTTGATGTGGTGACGTGCATGGAGATGCTTGAACATGTGCCGGACCCCGCTTCTGTTGTGCGCGCCTGCGCTGCACTTGTCAAGCCCGGCGGCTGGGTCTTTTTCTCCACTTTGAACCGAAATCCAAAATCGTTTTTGCTGGCCAGTGTGGGCGCCGAATACGTGCTGGGTTTGTTGCCGCGCGGCACCCATGAATTTGCCAAGATGATCCGGCCAAGTGAGTTGGCTGCTTACTGCCGCTCCAGTAATCTTGATTTGCTGCACGCTCGGGGCATGGCCTATAACCCGCTGACGAAGCGCTACTGGCTCAATACCGACACCAGCGTTAACTACCTCTTTGCCACGCAAAAAGCAAAAGCCTCTGCGGCGTGATTGGCGGTAACAAATTGCGCGTGCCCTTGCAATTTCACCGCAAGGCCTAAAATGCGAGGCTTGGGGCTGCACTGGTTTCGACGTGGGTACGGAATCGCTGTGGTGCATGTCGAGCTGAATGCGCTCGTAAAACAGATTCAAAAAAACTAAC
>CAIYGK010000092.1 GCA_903925725.1 uncultured beta proteobacterium
GGATTCACCACGATGCGCACCACCAGCCAATCCGACAGCACGCGTGTGCCGCCGGTGACGGCGGAGAAGTCGCCGCCCGATTCGCGCACCACGGGTGCCGATTCTCCGGTGATGGCGCTCTCATCGACCGAGGCCACGCCTTCGATGACTTCGCCGTCCAACGGAATCATCTCGCCAGTTTCAACGATCACAACGTCGCCTTTGCGCAGGTTTTCGGCCTGCTGCGGCAACCATGGCGTCCCATGAAATACGTTGACGGTTGGGTCCTGGAACTTTTTCGCCCAGGTGCTTTTCTTCAGGCTGCGCAGCGAGGCTGCCTGGGCCTTGCTGCGGCCTTCGGCCAGCGCCTCGGCGAAGTTGGCAAACAGCACGGTGAACCACAGCCACAAGGCGACGGCAAAGATGAAGCCCGCCGACGTTTCGCCTTTGCCTTGAAGCGCCTGCAGGCCCAGCAAGGTGGTCAGTATGCTGCCGATATAGACCACAAACATCACCGGATTGCGCCATTGCACACGCGGACTCAGCTTGGCGAACGAGGCCTTGATGGCGGGCATGACCAGCACCGGGTCAAACAGCGTTAGAGAGGTTTTCGTTTTCATATGTTCACCTATCTTTTCAGCGGTTCAACGAGCAGGCCACAGCATCAAATGCTCAACCACCGGACCCAGCGCCAGTCCTGGCACGTAGTTGAGCAAGCCCACCAGCAGCACCGTGCCAATCAACAGCGACACGAACAGCGGGCCATGGGTTGGCATGGTTCCTCCAGTCACAGGGAGGCGCTTCTTGGCAGCCAGCGCACCGGCAATGGCCAGCACCGGTACGATCACGCCAAAGCGGCCGAACCACACCGCCAGGCCCAACATCCAGTTGTAGAACGGCGTGTTCGCTGACAGGCCGGCAAAGGCGCTGCCGTTGTTGTTGGCGGCCGAACTGAAGGCGTAGAAGATTTCGGAAAACCCGTGCGCGCCGGGGTTGGCGATGCCGGCCTTGCCGTCGGTTGCAAGCACCGCAATGGCGGTGCCCACCAGCACCACAATGGGTGTCACCAGAATAGCGATCGAGGTCAGCTTCATTTCGTGCGACTCGATCTTCTTGCCCAGATACTCGGGCGTGCGTCCTATCATCAGACCGGCAATGAACACCGCCAGAATGGCGAACACCAGCATGCCGTAGAGGCCGCTGCCAGTGCCGCCGAACACCACTTCACCGAGTTGGATCATGACCATGGGCACCATGCCGCCCAGCGGCGTGAAGGAGTCGTGCATGGCGTTGACTGCACCACACGACGCGGCGGTGGTGATCACGGCAAACATGCTGGACGCGTTGATGCCGTTGCGCACTTCCTTGCCTTCCATGTTTCCGCCGGACTGCAGGGCACTTGCACTTTGGTCCACACCCAGCGGCGTCAGCAGCGGATTGCCGGCCTGCTCGGCGGGCGTGATGACCAGCACGGCGACGACAAACATCAGCGTCATTGCCGCCAGCACGGCCCATCCCTGACGCAGATCACCGACTTCGTGGCCAAAGGCAAAGCACAGGGCCGCCGGGATCAGGAAGATCGCCAGCATCTGCAGCAGATTGCTCAGCGCCGTCGGGTTCTCATAAGGATGGGCTGAGTTGGCGTTGAAGAAACCACCTCCGTTGGTGCCTATCATCTTGATCGCCTCCTGCGACGCGACCGGGCCCATGGCCAGGGTCTGCGTGGCCGCCTTCAGGTCTTCCATCACCGGGTTGCCCTTGGCATCTTTCAAGGGCTGACCATCGGCACCATTCTTGGGCTGCTGGTAGGCGTTGACTTCCAGCGTGGTCACATCCTTGTAGGCGTCAAAGTTCTGGATCACGCCCTGGCCGACCAGAAACACGGCGAACACCAGCGACAGTGGCACCA
>CAIYGK010000093.1 GCA_903925725.1 uncultured beta proteobacterium
CGCCGGCCGCGCGACTGCGCCGGATCACACGCGTAGGCAGCAAGCATCGATCACCTCGCGCACCAGCGCATCCGGTGCGCCGCGCAGGCTGGCGCGCGCTGGGCCGTCGATCACGACAAAGCGGATATCACCACCGAGCGATTTCTTGTCCAGCCGCATCAGTTCAAGATAGCGCCCGGCGTTGTCGGTGACATCCAGCACCGGCCCTGTCACCGGCAACCCGGCATTTTGAATCAGTGTTTTCAAACGCCGCACCCGCGCCGAATCGACCAGGCCCAGACGCTCGGACAAACACGCGGCCATCACCATGCCGCAACCAACAGCCTCGCCATGCAGCCACTGACCGTAACCGAGCCCGGCTTCGATCGCGTGGCCAAAGGTGTGACCAAAATTGAGAATGGCACGCAAGCCCGATTCACGTTCATCCTGCGCCACGACCGAGGCCTTGATCTCGCAGCATCGCTTGACCGCGTGCGCCAGCGACGCCGGGTCACGCGAGAGCAAGGCGTCGATATGGGCTTCGATCCAGTCAAAGAAAACCAGGTCGGCAATCGGCCCGTACTTGATCACTTCGGCCAGGCCAGCGCTGAGTTCACGCGTCGGCAGGGTCTTGAGCGTGTCGAGATCGCACACCACCAGCAGCGGCTGGTAAAACGCACCGATCATGTTCTTGCCCAGCGGGTGGTTGATGCCGGTCTTGCCCCCAACCGACGAATCGACCTGCGCCAGCAAGGTGGTGGGTATCTGAACAAAGGGCACACCCCGCATGTAGCTGGCAGCGGCAAAGCCTGTCATGTCGCCCACCACGCCACCGCCCAGCGCAAACAGCACCGTCTTGCGGTCGCAACCGTTTTGCAGCAACGCGTCGAAAATTAGGTTCAGCGTTTCCCAGGTCTTGAACTCCTCGCCATCGGGCAGAACGACCTGGTGGATGTGGCTGTACTTGCCCCGCAAAGCCGATTCCAGCCTGTGTGCATAAAGCGGCGCAACCGTGCTATTGCTGACGATGAGTGCACTGCTGGCGCACGGCAATGCGGCGTAGCTGAGCGGGTCATCAAAAAGCGAGGGGCCGATGGCAATGGGGTAGCTGCGGTCCTGCAGATCGATGTCCACCCGAGAAATTGCTGCCAGTGTTTTCATCATCCGCGGCAGTTCGATGGCAAGTACTGACCCGGAATGGTTGTGCCATCTCGCGGACTGCCACAACGCCAGGAAAATATGGGCTTGCGCACATCGCTTTCCCCAAGCACCCGGTTCGGATCTGCCAAAGGAACGAGGGTCAAGGTACTGGTGGTACGCGTAAGTTCCGGCACGGAGCGGTAATCCAGCGTCACTGAAATTGCAGCGTTGCCACGCACCGCGATAGACGCGAGGTATCTGGAAATTTTTGCGCCCGAAGACGCTCCCCCATCGCAACTAAACAACGCAGGGGAGAGCATTGGAGCCGAAGTACTGAGCACAACCTGGGCAACGACAGCGCGGCATGCATCAAGAGACACAAAAACTTCTGAAACCTTGCTTCGCACCTGGTACTCCCGATAGGCGGGCAGCGCAAAGAAGTAGATGACAACGGCGAGCAGTGCAATGCCCCCGAGCACTATGCGCCACTGCAATGCGCCAAAACCTTTCTGCAGATCACTCTTCATGAAAACTCCTGGAAATTCAAAGGGGCCACTGGCAAGCCCGAAGTGGCGCGATTCTAGTCGCCCGACTCGAAAGCGACTGGCAATCGATTCAATAAGCGTATCAAGACGGTCGCAGCATGCCGGCGACTTCAAGTTGCATCAAAATCATGTTAACCAGTGTGGCGACCGAGGGGCGCCCGGTCTCCACGATGAAATGGGCAGTCTCGCGATACAGCGGGTCACGCGCAGTGTGCAGGTCACGCAGGCGGCCCAAGGGATCAGCCACCTGTAGCAGGGGTCGGTTAACGTCGTGGCGCAAACGTCGAAACAGTTCGTCGGGCGTGGAATTGAGGTAAATTACATGGCAGCGCGCGCGCAGATGCTGGCGGTTGGCGAGGCGCAGGACAGCGCCACCACCGGTCGACAACACTCCGTGCTGGTTCTGCGACAGGTCATTAAGCACCGACTCCTCAACATCGCGAAAGCGCGCTTCGCCCTCGCGTTCGAAATACTCGCGTATCGAGCAACCCAGTTGCCGCTCGATCACCTGGTCGGAGTCAAAGAAGGGTAATTGCAGTCGTCGCGAAAGTTGACGCCCGACCGTGGATTTGCCAGACCCAGGCAGACCGATCAAAGCGCAGAGCATCGTGCCAAAAACCAGAAAGATGGGGCCAGCGTACTACGGGTGCCGAACCGCAAAAGGTCCGACACCAGCATGACGTCGCTCGCAAACACCTTTCAACTCGGATCGGAACAACTAATGGCCGCAGGGAGAAGCGCTGCGCCATAGCCAAACGGGCTGGTCGCGTTAGCGGGCGTGGCTGCATCAAGAGCGTCACTTGCGCTCATCTCCAGAACGTAATCCTGCACCTGGCTGGACTCAGTTCCGCTCACCAGGGATTTCGCCGTAATCTGCGCAGTCACCCACCAGGAGTAGTTCTTGCCAAAACGCAATGTGAAAGCGCCGAACCCGAGCGCATCCGTGGTCACTGCAGCCGTAATCACAACCGGATTGCCTGGATCCAATTTTCCATTTCCATTGAAATCCTCGGCCGCATCCAAAATGCCGTTCCTGTTGGTATCTTCGTTGGCACAGGCTAGGGACGATGTTGGTCTAATCGCGTTCGCCGCATAGACCCAACGGTCAAGGGGGTAGGTCAACACTCCTTTGCCATAAGTGGTTGGCCTGACCGAGAGTGTGACGGTGCGGTTGCCGGCCGGCGCACCAGTCGCATCCGTCACATAGACAGAAAAGTCTTTCTGGTACGTTGATGAATCAAAGGCCGTTAACGTGCCGCTGCGGGCAATGGAAATAAAGAGCGCTGAGCCGTTTACTGTGAGAAATGCATCGGCTGGCGTAATCCCCGGACTCGCCGGCAATGCTGCCTGAATATGCAAGCCGTTGTTGGCCGTTGATGACGGACCCGCAATAAACTGCGCGCTAGCCATGCCGCCCGCATCGGTCGTCACCGAGCCCGGAGAAATGCTGCCTCCGCTGGCATCGGCAACCGCATTGAAATTGACCACGACGCCCGGAACCGGATTGAAAGCAGCGTCCCGCACAACCGCGGTCAGCGCA
>CAIYGK010000094.1 GCA_903925725.1 uncultured beta proteobacterium
TCGGTTTCCTTGGGAGGATTGAACCAGTCGTTCACCCAAACGACCTTGACCTTGATTTTCGGGTTGCTGCTCTGCGCGCCGAGCGTGAAGCTGTTGATGTTGCGGATCACCTCGGGGATTGGAATCGAAGCCACCACGCCGAGCACATTGCTCTTGGTCATCTTGCCCGCGATCACGCCCGCCATGTACGCGCCTTCGTAGGTGCGGCTGTCATAGGTGCGCATGTTCTCGGCCTGCTTGTAGCCGGTGGCGTGCTCGAACTTCACGCCCTTGTTGTCAGCCGCGACCTTGAGCATGGGCTCCATGTAGCCAAAGGTCGTGCCAAACACCAGCTTGGCTCCCTGACCCACCATGTCACGAATCACGCGCTCGGCGTCGGCCGATTCGGGCACGCTTTCGACATACGAGGTGGCGATCTTGTCTCCCAGTTCCTTCTCCAGCGCCTTGCGCCCGTTGTCGTGCGCAAAGGTCCAACCGCCGTCGCCCACCGGGCCAACGTAGGCAAACGCAATTTTCAGTGGTTCAGCTTTCGGTGCCGAGGCGGCGGCGGCTGGTGCCGCTGCTGGCGCCGCGGCTTCCTCTTTCTTGCCGCAGCCCACCAGGGCGGCCGAGGCGACTGCGGTCAGTGCAGCGATTCTCAGTAGGGAACGTTTTTGCAGGTCGGTCATGTAAATTCCTTTGTTGGACAGGTTGCGGGACGGGGTGTAGAAGAAATGGATTATGAACGTTAAAAATCAGTGGCCGGGGTGAAATGACTTGCCCAGCGAGGCCGGCATATTGATGCGTATCCACAGCGGGTTGCGCGAGATCAGCGCCAGCACCACAATGGTTGCAAGGTAGGGCAGCATGGTCAGGAACTGGCTCGGGATTTCGACGCCGAGTCCCTGCAAATGAAACTGCAGCATGGTCACACCGCCAAACAGATAGGCGCCCAGCAGTACGCGAGCCGGTCGCCATGTGGCGAACGTTGTCAGAGCCAGGGCAATCCAGCCCTTCCCAGCAACCATGCCTTCAACCCACAGCGGCGTGTAGACGATGGCCACATAGGCTCCGGCCAGACCGCACAAGGCGCCTCCTGCCAGAACTGCCAGCAGGCGAATGGGGCGCACCCGGTAGCCCAGTGCATGAGCGGATTCCGGGCTTTCGCCAACGCAGCGCAGCACCAGTCCGGCGCGTGTGTGGTACAGAAACCAGACCATGCCCAGTGCCAGCAGTACCGTCAGATAGACCAGCGGATGATGCTGAAACAGAGCCGGCCCGAGCAGGGGAATGTCTGACAGCCAGGGCACGGCGAAACTCGGGCGCGGCGGAATTCGTTCCTGCACGTAGCCAATGCCGGCGAAGGCGGAGAAGCCAGCACCAAAGAGACTGACGGCCAGACCGGTGGCGTACTGGTTGGTATCAAGCCAGATGACAAGGCCGCCAAAAATCAGCGCCAGCAGGGCACCAGCAGCCATACCGGCAAGGAAGCCCAAGGTGTCGCTGCCGGTATGCACCACCGCAGCAAAACCGGCAATCGCAGCGCACAGCATCATGCCCTCGGCGCCCAGATTCACGATGCCTGCTTTCTCGTTGATCAGCAGGCCCAGCGAAGCCAGCGCCAGCACGGTGCCGGCATTCAGTGTGGCTGCAATCAGCAGTGCGTAGGATTCCATCACTTGCCCCACTTCATGCGGTAATTGACCAGCGTGTCGCAAGCCAGCAGGCTGAACAGCAAGAGCCCCTGGAAGACGCCAGTCAAAGACTTGGGCAAGCCCAGGCGCGACTGCGCCAGTTCCCCACCGATGTAGAACATGCTCATCAACAAAGCCGAAAAAACCATGCCCACCGGATGCAAGCGCCCGACAAAGGCGACGATGATGGCAGCAAAGCCGTAGCCCGCGGGCACGTACGGAGTGAGTTGCCCGATCGGACCCGCCACCTCCAGTGCGCCGGCCAGGCCAGCCGTGGCACCCGAGATCAACAAGGCCACCCACAAGGCGCTGCGAGACGAAAACCCGGCATAGCGGGCAGCGGCAGGCGCCAGACCACCCACCTGCAGCGAAAAGCCGGCACGCGTACGAAAAAGGAATATCCAGGACGCCAGTACACCCAGCAAGGCAAGAAAAACACCGACGCTAATGCGCGAACCGGTAAACAGGCGCGGGATGCGGGTCACCACCGCAAAGGTTGACGTCTGTGGAAAGTTATAGCCATGCGGGTCCTTCCACGGCCCTGACACCATGTAACTCAGCAACTGCACAGCAACATAGACCAGCATCAGACTGACCAGAATTTCGTTGGCGTTAAAGCGGTCGCGCAGCCAGGCGGTGATGCCAGCCCAGACCATGCCGCCGGCAACGCCTGCAAGCATGATGGGAACCACAATCCAGCCGCTGCTGTCCTTGTCCGCGAGCAACGCAATGCCGCTGGCGGCGATGGCACCCAGGACATACTGTCCCTCGGCGCCGATGTTCCAGACATTGGAGCGAAAACAGACTGCCAGACCCAGCGCAATCAGCAGCAAGGGAGTCGCCTTGACAGTCAACTCGCCGAGCGCATAGGGACTGCGGATCGGCTCCCAGAAGAAGACGCGCAATCCACTCGCGGGGTCCTTGCCCAAAGCCGCAAAAAGCGCCACGCCGATCAGGACCGTCAGCAGCAGTGCCAGTACCGGTGAGGCATAGCTCCAGAGTGCGGACGGCGCCGGCCGTGCTTCAAGCTTGAGCACAATATTCCTCGGTCTTTCCCGCAACATTCCACAAACCGCTCATCCACTCTCCCACTTTTTCAACCGTGGCCTGAGCGATCGGCATGGCCGGCGAAAGGCGACCGCGCGCCATCACATAAAGTCTGTCACTGAGTTCAAACAACTCATCGAGTTCTTCGCTGACCAGCAGCACTGCACAACCGGCATCACGCAGGGCCAGAATCTCACCCCGAATCTGCGCCGCCGCGCCGACATCCACACCCCAGGTCGGCTGCGACACCACGAACAGTTTGGGTTCAGCGTCAATCTCCCGACCGACGATGTACTTCTGTAAATTGCCACCCGAGAGCGAGCGCGCCACTGCAGCCGGACCGGAGGCCTTGATGTGGAAGCGTTCGATGAGGCGTCTGGCGTGGCCTTCCAGTTGTTTGACGCCAATCCAGCCCCCGGCAAAGCGCGGATGCGAGATCGCTTCACTGCGTGTCAACAACAGGTTGTGCGCAAGCCCGAGCGCGGGTACGGCGCCGCGTCCGAGTCGCTCTTCCGGAACAAAATGCAGTCCCAACCGGCGCCGTGCCCCCGGACGCAAACCGGAGGCATCGACCTCGCCGATCTGAATCGTTCCGGCTGGAGAGCGAACATCCTCACCCGACAAGGCATAAAGCAATTCTTTTTGACCGTTACCGGAAACGCCGGCGATGCCCACGACCTCACCGGCATGAACTTCGAGCGTGACCTCATGCAGATCGACACCGAACTGGTCCTCACGCGGCAGCGACAGGGCACGAAGGCACAGCACCGGCGCACCAAGCTGGGGCTGCCGGCGCGTCAGTTTGGGCGGCTCGGCCCCTATCATCAGGCGCGACAGAGAGGCGTTGGATTCCTGCGCGGGCTTGCAAACCCCGGTGACCTTGCCGCTGCGCAGCACGGTGCAGACGTCGCACAGTTCGCGGATTTCATGCAGCTTGTGGCTGATGTAAAGAATGCTGCAGCCCGCGCTGGCAACCTTTTTCAGCACCACAAACAGTTTCTCCACGGCTTGCGGCACGAGGACCGAAGTCGGCTCATCAAGAATCAGGAGTTGCGGCTGCGTCAGCAGGGCGCGGATGATTTCGACCCGCTGCATCTCACCCACACTCAGCGTGTACACGGGTCGGGTCGGGTCAATATCGAGTCCGTACTCTGACGCTTTGGCACGTATGCTTTGCGTCACCTCAGCCAGACTCAGACTTCGGTCCAGACCCAGCCAGACGTTCTCGGCTACCGTAATGGTTCCAAACAGGCTGAAGTGCTGAAAAACCATGGCGATGCCCAGCGCACGCGCCTCCTGCGGATTGCGTATCTGCACTGGCTGGCCGTTGAACAGGATGCTGCCTGCGTCGGGCTTGACCGCTCCGTAGATGATCTTCATCAACGTGGATTTGCCGGCGCCGTTCTCTCCGAGCACGGCATGGATTTCTCCCGGCATGACGCTCATGGAAACCGCGTCATTGGCGCGCACGCCAGGATAGCTCTTGCTGATGTCAGTAAGCTGAAGGCGCGCTGTCGTCATGCGATGGATGATTTCAATTCAGGAGTCCAAGTATTGAGCCGACGACGTTCACATGCAAAGTTGATGCCAACAAACCGTTTTGCAATACCGGGATTCTGCCTGAGCCTGGGCGGCGGCGGGTGGGTGGATGCCCACGCCACCTTAGATCTCCCTCAGAAACTCGCGCACGCTTTGTCAATTTCCGTGCGCAGCTCTGCATAGTTTCGCGTGACGGGAAACTGCGGAAATTCGTCGATCACGTTTTGCGGCGGACTGAACAGGATGCCCGCATCGGCCTCGGCCAACATCGCCGTATCGTTGTAGGAGTCACCAGCGGCGATGACCCTGAACTTGATTTCCTTGAAGCGTCGCACCGCTTCCATCTTCTGGTTCGGCATGCGCAGGTGGTAGTCCACGAGCATGCCGGTCGCATCA
>CAIYGK010000095.1 GCA_903925725.1 uncultured beta proteobacterium
GCTGGGCGTGATCAGCGGCGCGGTCACCATGAAGATGATCAGCAACACCAGCATCACGTCGATGAAGGGCACCATATTGATTTCGTTGATGGTGCGGCGACCACGTCCGCGACTGACAAGGGATGGCATGTTCGCGCCTTTTATTGACCGGAGGCCGATTGCGCGCCGACGTTGCGCTGCAGGATGTTGGAGAACTCTTCGATGAAGGTCTCCAACTTGATGGCGATGCGGTCGATGTCGCGCGCAAAACGGTTGTAGGCCACCACGGCCGGTATCGCCGCAAACAGGCCTATGGCGGTGGATACCAGGGCCTCGGCAATGCCGGGTGCCACAGTCGCCAGCGTGACCTGCTGCAGGGAAGCCAGACCAGTGAAGGAATGCATGATGCCCCAGACCGTGCCGAACAAGCCAACGTAGGGCGAGACCGAGCCGACCGATGCCAGAAACGACAGATGGGTTTCAATGACGTCCATTTCGCGCTGGAAGCTGGCGCGCATGGCTCGCCGCGCACCGTCCATCAGGGTGCTGGTGTCGGCGATGCGCTTTTCGCGCAGCTTCTGGTACTCGCGCATGCCGCTGGCAAAAATGCGTTCCATCGGGCCGGACTGACGGGCATTCTTGGCAGCGGCAGAGAACAGGTCATTGAGGCTGGTGCCCGACCAGAATTCACGTTCGAACACGTCGTTGAGGGACTTGACCCGGCGCAAGGCAAACAGCTTGCGAAAAATGGCAGCCCAGCTTGATACCGAAATCAGCACCAGCAGCAGCATCACCAACTGCACCACCAGGCTGGCGTTGATGACCAGATGGAGAATCGACAGGTCTTGGTTCATTTGAGTATTTCCAGAAGGTCTGGCGGCATCCGTGCCGGCTTGTAGTTCAGTGCATCGACCCAGCCGATGCGGATGCTGGCTTCACACAGCAGGACATTTTCAGATCCGGTCTTGCGCCACGCCTGCTGCTCCATGGTCATCGAGGCGCGGCCCAGTTCCTCGGGCCAGGCTGTCACCAGCAGTTCATCATCAAGTCGGGCGACCTGGTGGTAACGCAGTCGCGCCTCGCTGACCACAAACATGCCACCGCTACGCTGGCGCAGCGCGGTCTGCTCCAGCCCCAGTGAACGCAGCCACTCGGTGCGGGCGCGTTCAAAGAACTTCAGGTAATTGGCGTAAAAGACGATGCCACCGGCGTCAGTGTCCTCCCAGTAGATCCGTACCGGCCAACAAAATTTGGGCCTGTCGGGGCTTGCCTGGTTCATGCCAAAGCCAATCTCTTCACTGGCGCGCCTGGAGCCGGTCGGAACCTACTTCGCTCGCGCGCAACTGTGGCGCCAACTCGTTGAGAACGGCGTTGACATATTTGTAGCCATCGGTGCCGCCGAACTCCTTGGCCAGTTCAATGCATTCATTGAGGACGACGCGCCAAGGCACATCCAGGCAATGCTTCAATTCAAATGCGCCAATCCAGAGAACCGCGTGCTCAATCGGTGAAATTTCATCCAGCTTGCGGTCCAGCAGCGGCACGATCAGTGTGTCAAGATCTGCCATTTCATCGCAGCAACCGTACAGCAGAAGTGCAAAGTGCGCAGCGTCGGATTTCGAGAAGCCGGCCAGTTCGCGCGTGAAGACGTCAATCTCGCTCGCACCGTTTTGGCCGACCAGTTTCTGGTAGAGGGCCTGCAGCGCAAATTCACGGGCACGGGTACGCTCGGACTTCGCCTTGGCCTTGCGCACGCCGGTAGCGGTCAAGCCTGTCCTGCTCTGGCGCGGTGGACGTTTCGATGCCGTTGTGCTTTGGGGGTCGGTCATCAAATTTCTTCCAGCAGGTTGGCCATTTCAACGGCAACACGGGCGGCATCTCGCCCTTTTTCGGTTTGCCTGGCGAGCGCCTGTTCCAGATTCTCGGTGGTCAGAATAGCGTTGGCAATCGGCAACTGGTAGTCCAGTGCGACGCGGCTCACGCCCGCGCCTGATTCGTTCGCAACCAGCTCGAAGTGGTAGGTTTCGCCACGGATGATGCAGCCCAGCGCGACAAGGGCGTCGTACTTCAATTTCTCCGCCAGCGCCATCAAGGCAA
>CAIYGK010000096.1 GCA_903925725.1 uncultured beta proteobacterium
AAGGGAGTTATTGCACGTGGTGCCTGCTGAGGTTGCCGACACCAATAGCGCCGGCGAGTCGGTTGAACCTGTGCGACCGACCTTTGTCTGCGCCCACTGCGGCGCACCAATGATCATCGTTCAGACGTTTGTGCGCGGGCAGGCCATTCGCGCGCCACCTCACGTTCAGGGTGCGCCATGAACAAAAGAACTTCGAGATGCTCAAACCGCCTGCCGACTCAGCACTCGCCAGAGCCGGTGTGGATCAGCTTTGCCTTGTCATGCAAAACCGTTGGTGATGGCGCAGCAGGTCAGCAAAGAATGTGGTGTATCAAGGCAAGATCAAGAAGCTTGCGTGGCATTCCGGTCGGACTGTTCGCCATGGTCACAGTATCGAACCGCGCTGTGGTTCTTCAAATCCCCATAGCTGTGTAGCTCACTGACACGGTCGCGGTACTCGCCGCGGTTTCCTCCCTGGCGGCTTTTACGACGCCTGCCCTCACAGTTCAGATGCATCGCACACAGCCGTGGCTTTGGGCAGGCATCCTACAACCCTTAACCTGAGCCGAACCAAGTACCGAAAACCGATATCGAGAAACTCGTGAGAGGATCGACTGCATCGGTAACGCTTACTCCACAGCAAGAGTCGCATCAGAGGCCTGCGCGAGATTCTTTCAAGCTCCGATCCACATGCTGGACATTGAAACGTCTTCATATTTTCCTTTTCCACTCCCTGCCAACACAGTAACAGGTACTGATCATCTTGGGTACCGGTGTTTGCCCTGCTGTGTGTTTACCTTGCCCGTGCGGCTACGCTGCATGCGAGCGTCTGACTTTCGGTGAACTGGGTTGCCGCAAAGCTGCCGCTTGCGAAGGACCGGACTCACTGCACTCCCGCCTGTCGCCATGCCACGAACTTGTTAAGTGATCCCGCGATGCCCCAATCCCTGCCGCCACGACCAACACGCTGGTGTCCACATGGAGTGCCCTCCAGTCGAGCCATCGATCCGCACCACAGGGCAACACGTCTTTTGCAGCCGTCCACAGAATCCAGGTGCTGATGTCACTTTCATTCAATACATCCGGCGCTGCTGGCTGGAAGATTGCCACTGCCTGACGGCCAGATTCTTGTGATCGTGGAAAAGGTCACCATGGAACTCCCGCAAATCAGGCGCAACTGAAATCTTCTGCTTAAGGATGAATTGTGATGAAACAGTCTGAAAACACGAATCAAGGAATCGGCATCAGTTTGGCGCGTCTCGCGCTGGGTGCAACAACGCTGCTTGCCTGCGTTCCCACGCTCGCTCAAACCAATCCATGGCAAAACCAGACGCGGGTCATGCTCGAATACGCGATACCGTTCGGGATCGGCAGCAATGTGGCACATCAACGCCCCTATCTTGGTTTGACTGTGACCCATGCGGTGGGTCCACAGTCAACGCGTTACGGGGGCTGGAACTCGAACCGATTGACGATGGTGGATATTCGCCTGGACGCGCAGTCCGGATCTATTTCGAAATTTGGTGTCGGTGCAATGGAGTTTGCCAATCGGCCGCGTGTCTATGCGACGGAGGGGGACGGTGCATCAAGCAGCAGTGAGTGGACGCCGGGCACGGTTCTGGCCGGGATCGCTGTAACGGGTGGAGTGCTGGCCCTGCTGTTACACGAGGCAAGTTCCGTCGTGCCGCCTGGTTGCACGGTCGCCGCTGTCAACTTCTGCAAGTAAGAGTCGGCTTCACGCGGGCTGCCCCGCAGTCAAGTTCATTCCAGAGCAGAAAAAAATCCCCCCGAGCCTGCACTCGGGGGGACAAATCCTTGGAGAAACTAAAGTTTGATGAAATCGCTTAACGGCTGTAGGCAGTCTCGCCGTGCGACGTGATGTCCAGACCTTCGCGTTCGTCTTCTTCGCTGACGCGCAGACCGATCGTCATGTCAACAATCTTGTAGGCAACGAAGGAGACCACGCCAGACCAGACGATGGTGGTCAGCACGGCTTTCAACTGGATCCAGACCTGGTCTGCGACCGGCACCGAGGACACGGCAGCGGTAACCCAGTCACCGACGAGGCCGGGGCCACCCAGAGCCTGGCTGTTGAAGACACCGGTCAGCAGAGCACCGACGATACCGCCAACACCGTGCACACCGAACACATCGAGCGAGTCGTCAGCGCCGAGCATCTTCTTCAGACCGTTGACACCCCACAGGCAGGCAAAGCCGGCGACAAAGCCGATCACGATGGCGCCCATCAGGCCGACGTTGCCGCAGGCCGGTGTGATGGCAACCAGGCCAGCAACCGCACCGGAGGCAGCACCCAGCATCGAAGCCTTGCCACGCATTAGCGCTTCACCCAGACACCAGGCCAATACCGCAGCGGCGGTGGCAGAGAAGGTGTTCATGAAGGCCAGCACGGCGGTGCCGTTGGCTTCCAGAGCCGAGCCGGCGTTGAAGCCGAACCAACCCACCCACAGCAGGGAGGCACCCACCATCGTCAGCGTCAGGCTGTGCGGGGCCATGGCTTCCTTGGCGTAGCCAGTGCGCTTGCCGATCACGAAGGCGCCGACCAGGCCGGCCACAGCAGCGTTGATGTGAACCACGGTACCACCGGCGAAGTCCAGCGCACCCCATTGCCACAGCATGCCGGCCTTGGCGTTGACCGCGTCAACCACTTCCTTGCTGGTGTAAGCGTCGGGACCCATCCAGAACCAAACCATGTGGGCGATCGGCGTGTAGCTGAAGGTGAACCACAGCGCCATGAACAGCAGCATGGCAGAGAACTTGATGCGCTCGGCAAAGGCGCCGATGATCAGGCAGCAGGTAATGGCAGCAAACGTTGCCTGGAATGCCATGAACAGCAGCTCTGGAATCACGACACCCTTGCTGAAAGTCGCGGCCATCGCAAATTCGCCCTTCATCGGATCGAACAGACCCTTCATCAGGATGCGGTCAAAGCCGCCGATGAATTGATTGCCCTCTGTGAACGCGAGGCTGTAGCCGTACAGGCACCAGAGCACCACGATCATGGAGAACGTGACGAACACCTGCATCAGCACAGACAGCATGTTCTTGCTGCGTACGAGGCCGCCGTAGAAAAGGGCCAGGCCAGGGATGGACATCATGATGACGAAGGCGGTTGCCACGATCATCCAGGCAACGTCACCTTTGTTCGGCACAGGTGCCGGCGCGGCAGACGCTGCTGAGGCGGGAGCACTGGCCGCTGCTGCGGCCGGAGCGGCAGTTGCTGCTGTTGATGCTGATGCAGGCGCAGCAGCGGGCTTGGCTGCTTCCGACGCGGTTGCGGCCGGAGCGGCAGCGGGGGTCTGTGCCAGTGCGGCTGTGCCACCGGCCAGCAGACTCAGACCCAGGGCAAGTGAGGCAAGTAATTTTTTCATGTCAGTGTTCTCGTGGTCGGGTTAGAGCGCCTGAGCGCCGGTTTCGCCGGTGCGGATACGGACGACCTGTTCCAGGTTGTAGACAAACAGCTTGCCGTCGCCGATCTTGCCGGTACGGGCTGCGCCTTCAATGGCTTCAATGACGCGATCGACCAGGTCGTCGGCAACCGCGGCTTCGACTTTGACCTTGGGCAGAAAGTCAACGACGTACTCGGCTCCCCGGTACAGTTCGGTATGGCCCTTTTGACGGCCAAAGCCCTTGACCTCAGTGACCGTGATGCCCTGCACGCCGATGGCTGAGAGAGCCTCGCGGACCTCGTCGAGCTTGAAGGGTTTGATGATGGCGGTTACAAGTTTCATGTGCTCTCCTGGTTGGGTGACAACAATGATGTCATCAGAAGCTGTACTTCAGGCCGAGCACCAGGGCGCTGTTGCCCAGGAATTTGCCTTTGGTATCGGTGTAGAAGGGTTTGTCGGCATTGGTACCGAGTGCGGCCGCACTGACAGCGAAGCCGCCGCCAAAGTCCTTGGCCAGAGTCACGGAGTAGTCGGTGTAGTCGCCGGCATTTTTGGCGACATTGGGGATGGACTGGTGACCGATATGCGGCGTCACCGTCACGCCGTTGCCCAGATCAAACGTGGCAGCAACTTCAATGTAGGCGCTGCCTGAGCTGTTCGGGTTGGCGATGAAGTTGCCGGTGGAGACGCTGTATTTTGCGGTCGCCGGACCATAGGTCAGGGCCGCGTAAACCTCCGTGGTGTTGGCATTGACCGCAGCCGTGTTACCTGGGTACTGGTAAGTGATCAGGCCGAGGTCATAGCTGAGGTCCTTGCTTATTTCACCCTTGTAACCGCCGTACAGGTCCAGTTCAAGAGAGCCGTCCGTGGCGCCTGCATACTCCTTGATCCAGCTGATGTTGGAAGCCCATGTACCCAGGTACAAACCGCTCTTGTGCGCAAAGTCAATGCCACCTTGCAGCGCTGGATTGGTTGAGGTCTGTGCGATGGCGCGGAAGCGGTAGTCGTTGACGACGCCGACGTTATAGGACCAGGTGTAGTCGGGTTCTGGCGCTTTGGTTTGTGCCAGCGCAGCGTTGCTTGCCAGCAGGGTTGCCAGGACGATGACGGTTGCTTGATTGTGCTTCATGCAGTTCTCCGGGAGAGTTGAGGGATAAGGACTCCATGCACAGTCCGTGCCAACCCCTTGTTGATGGCGCTGTCGCCTCTGTAAACCGACCAGACGCTGCTGCGTTAAGATATCTGTATAAAAAAACAGTCAGCACCGCCTTGGTGCGCATGGGCCGGCGATCAATAAAGTTGATTGCACCCTTTTGGAGAGGAAACCGTATGAGTCTGTCTTTGGTGCAAAGCCGAGCCCTGCTCGGGCTGGAGGCGGCCGCGGTGACCGTCGAAGTCCATCTGGCCAACGGCTTGCCCAGTTTCACGCTGGTTGGTCTGGCCGACGTTGAAGTCAAGGAAGCGCGCGAGCGGGTGCGCTCGGCAATTCAGAACTCGGCGCTGGAATTCCCGCACAACAAGCGCATCACGGTCAATCTGGCGCCGGCCGATCTGCCGAAGGACTCGGGGCGCTTTGATCTGCCGATTGCCTTGGGCATTCTGGCGGCCAGCGGTCAGATCGATGGAAGTCGCCTGGCTGGACATGAATTTGCCGGCGAACTGTCCTTGTCAGGCGAACTGCGACCCGTACGCGGTGCGCTCGCCATGAGTCTGGCACTGCACGCCGAGCGCGTTGTGACACGGCTCGTGCTGCCCCCGGGCAGTGCGGAAGAAGCGGCCCTGGTACCCGATGCCCAGGTCTATCGGGCAAGCCATCTGCTGGATGTGGTGCGTCACTTCCTGCCCGGCGCAGCCGATGGCGTGCCGCCTGAGCCTGCGCCCGGCTGGTCAAGGGTCAGCGCCCAGCCGCAATCCTCGCTCGCCCCTTATCCGGACATGAGCGATGTGAAAGGACAAATGGGTGCCAGGCGCGCGCTGGAGATCGCTGCTGCTGGCGGCCACAGTCTGCTGCTTATCGGGCCGCCAGGGGCCGGAAAGTCCATGCTGGCGCAGCGCTTTGCCGGCTTGTTGCCAGCCATGACAACCGATGAAGCATTGGAGAGTGCCGCGGTGGCCAGTCTGGCTGGGCGTTTTTCGCTGGATCGCTGGGCAGAGCGCCCGACCTGCAGCCCACACCATACAGCCAGCGCGATCGCGCTCGTGGGCGGAGGCTCGCCACCGCGTCCGGGCGAGATTTCATTGGCGCATCATGGGGTGCTCTACCTTGATGAAATGCCGGAATTTCCGCGTGCCGCGCTGGAGGCTTTGCGCGAACCACTGGAGTCCGGCACGATCACCATCGCACGGGCAGCGCGCCGCTCGGAATTTCCGGCACGCTTTCAACTGATAGGCGCCATGAATCCCTGCCCTTGTGGCTATTTGGGCTCGCAGCAAAAAGCCTGCCGTTGTACGCCCGATCAGGTGGCGCGCTACCAGAGCAAGCTCAGTGGCCCCTTGCTTGATCGCATCGATCTGCATGTGGAAGTGCCGGCCGTCGCAGCGACCGATCTGTTGCAGGCGCAGCCAGGTGAATCCAGCGCCAGCATTCGCCAGCGCTGTGGCGCGGCGCGCAAGCGCTCCATTGAGCGTCAGGGCAAATTGAACCAGGCACTGCAGGCGCAGGAAATGGATGCGCACTTGTTGCTTGACGACGCGGCGGCCAGGTTTCTCAATGTCGCTGCCGCGCGTCTCGCATGGTCGGCGCGCAGTACGCACCGGGCCTTGAAGGTGGCGCGCACCATTGCCGATCTGGCCGGTGCGCACAGTACCCAGGTGACGCATGTAGCCGAAGCCATACAGTACCGGCGCTCACTGATTCAGACGATTGGGACGTGACTTCTGGGCCGCCGGCAACAAGCCGTCAAAGAGTTTGGTTATGGCAGTCAGGCGTTGCGTGGCCACGGATTCACCCAGCGTTTCAGCTAGCAGCGTCATGATGTCACCACGCAAATACCAAAGTGACTGAAGGTCTGGTGCATACAGGATTCGGGCACGCATCTTGGCAAGGCGCGAACTGGTGGCCAAGTCTTTCAAATGGTCAAGCATGACCTGGCGAATGGCTGCCATCTGACTTTTTGCATTGACTTCCGGAGCGGGCTCACCCAGCATGCCCATCAGGCTGGTCGTCAGTTTTGCGATCGTTCGTCTCATGGGCTTGCGTCAGTTTTACAGAGTGTACGGGCAAAAGCTGAGCATAATCTGTCGATGCAACACCCGGCCTCGCATGATCGCTCTCTGGTGGCCTGGCTCTCCCTGGCGCAATTGATCAGCTGGGGCAGTGTCTTTTATACCTTTTCGCTGGTGATGGGGCCGATAGAGCAGGAATTGGGCTTGAACCGGGCGCAGTCCTCCCTGGCATTCAGTCTGGCTTTGCTGGTCGAGGGGCTGATGGCCTATCCCGTGGGACGCTGGATTGATGCCGGCCATGAACGTCTGGTGATGACCTGTGGTTCGCTGCTGGCGGCACTTTGCCTGGTGCTGCACGCACGCATCACTGGCTTGGCTGGTTTCTATGCGGTCTGGGCGGCTCTGGGGGCAGCGATGGCGGCGATCCTCTACTCTCCGGTTTTTTCCGTCGTCACTCGACGCTTTCCGGATGACTTTCGTCGGGCCATCATCATCATGACGTTTCTGGGTGGCCTGGCCAGCACGGTGTTCATTCCATTCACCGCCTGGCTGATCGCGAGCTGGGGTTGGCGTCAGGCGCTGGTGACGCTGGCCGGCTTTCACCTGCTGCTGTGCGCACCTCTGCATGCGATTGCGCTGCGCGGCGCGCCGGCGCGCAGGGCACCAGGCGAGGTCGAACAAAAACCCACCGAACCCGGCGTGCGCCAGCTGGTTCGCAGCGCGCCCTTCCTGCTGATTGGAGTGTTCGTCATTCTGATGATGGCAGTAACCGCCGCGCTACCTGCGCACATGGTAAGCCTGTTGCGTGAAGGCGGCATGAGCGAGGTCTGGGTGATTGCGATCCC
>CAIYGK010000097.1 GCA_903925725.1 uncultured beta proteobacterium
CCATAGAGGTTGGTGGGCATGACGCTTCGATAGTCGATGCCGTGGCTGGCACCATATTGGCGGTTGTAGCTCTCGCACAGTTTGATGCCGGCAATTTTGGCGATGGCGTAGGGTTCATTGGTCGGCTCTAGGGTGCCAGTGAGCAAAGCATCTTCTCGCATGGGCTGCGGTGCCAGCTTGGGATAGATGCAGCTGGACCCCAAAAACAGCAGTTTTTGCACACCATTCTGAAAAGCGGCCTCGATCACATTGGCCTGCATCATCAGGTTTTGGTAAATGAAGTCTGCCGGGTAAGTGTTGTTGGCATGGATGCCGCCCACTTTGGCAGCGGCCAGATAGACCTGGGTGGGCTTTTCAACTGCAAAGAACGCTTGAACTGCGGCTTGATTGGTTAGGTCGAGTTCGGCGTGAGTTTTGAGGACTAAGGACTCAGGACTGACGCCGCTCTGCAGCAGTTGGCGCACAATGGCTGAGCCAACCATGCCACGGTGACCTGCTACAAATATTTTTGGGGGGCTGCTCATGAACCGGATTTCGCTGATGTGGATTGAGATGGCTAGTCAGCTTCAAGTTGCAGCGCTTCAATTTCTTCTCGCAGCTTTTCGTATTCAGCCATCTTGCGTTGCAAGAACCGCCTGGTCAGCACCGCCTTTTCGGCCAAGCCAGTGGGGGTGAGCAGGTAGGCGTAGCTCAGTTTGTCGGGGTTTTTGCTGAAGTTACCCATTTTGACCCAGCCTTTTTCAGCCAGAGCACTAATGCAATAGTTAATTCCGCTCAAGCTCATCCCCATCTCTTTCGCCAGAGCACGTTGCGTAATGCCTGGCCTTTCTTGGAGCAGTTTGAGTGTCCAGAAGTGGGTATCTTCATTGATGGTGCTACGACGGGTGGTCATGTGGCTGTTGCTAGGGTACGAGTTCAGATGGAGGCGTAAAAATACGATTGCGAGGTGCTACCACAGCCAATTTGCGCCCAATGGGCGTGTGACAGTTTGGCTGGTAACGCGGGTTGTTCTAATTTGAAACGGAGTTTAACTCCAAAATTTGCAGATTTTGAGAAGGCCTATAATTTGAGCATCGCCGGGTTATTGAACAACTTGCAGGGCGATTCATAAATTCTGCTAAAGCGTTCGCCAGGCTCTGGTCAGTAGTTGGCAACGTCCAATCAAGCTGACCGGAGTTTTTTTATGTCAAACGATTTTCTCTTTACCTCCGAATCGGTCTCGGAAGGTCATCCCGACAAGGTGGCTGACCAGGTTTCCGACGCGATTCTGGATGCCATCTTCACCCAAGACCCTAAGAGCCGCGTAGCCGCCGAGACCCTGTGCAACACCGGTCTGGTGGTATTGGCCGGTGAAATCACTACAAATGCACATGTGGACTACATCCAAGTGGCGCGTGACACTCTCAAGCGCATCGGCTACGACAACACTGAGTACGGCATCGACTACAAGGGCTGCGCGGTGCTGGTCGCCTATGACAAGCAATCCAACGACATCGCACAGGGTGTTGATCACGCCAGCGACGACCATTTGAACACCGGCGCTGGTGACCAGGGCTTGATGTTTGGTTATGCCTGCAACGAAACGCCTGAACTGATGCCCGCTCCCATCTACTACGCGCATCGCTTGATGGAGCGCCAGGCCCTGCTGCGCAAAAACGGAACTTTGCCCTTTTTACGCCCGACGCCAAGAGTCAGGTGACCATGCGATATGTGGACGGCAAGCCACATTCGATAGACACCGTGGTGCTGTCAAGCCAGCACAGCCCGGACCAGTCCGAAACTTCCACACGCATGTAGGCCAGTTTCGTCGAGGCCGTGATCGAGGAGATCATCAAGCCAGTGCTACCCAAGGAATGGCTGCGAGGCACCAAGTACCTGATCAACCCCACCGGCCGTTTTGTGGTGGGCGGCCCGCAAGGCGACTGCGGCCTGACCGGGCGCAAGATCATTGTCGACACCTACGGCGGTGCCTGCCCGCATGGCGGTGGTGCCTTCAGCGGTAAAGACCCAACGAAAGTGGACCGCTCGGCTGCTTATGCCGCACGCTATGTGGCCAAAAACATCGTGGCCGCCGGCCTGGCGCGCCAATGCCAGATTCAGGTGGCCTACGCCATCGGTGTGGCGCATCCGATGAACATCACTGTCTATACCGAAGGCACCGGCGTGATTCCGGACGACCAGATCGCCAAGATCGTGCGCGAAGTGTTCGACCTGCGCCCGCGCGGCATCATCCAGATGCTGGACCTGCTGCGCCCGATCTATGAAAAGACAGCGGCTTATGGCCACTTCGGTCGCGAAGAGCCCGAGTTCAACTGGGAACGCACCGACAAGGTTGACGTATTGCGCGATTTGGCTGGGCTCAAGTAAGAAAACCAAACCGTAGGAACTATTTGGGGCGCAAGCCCCTTTTGTTATCCTGCCCTTACGCAACACCGGTCAGGCCTCAACATTCAACGGTGCTTCGCCCTCTTTCTGCTGCTGCACAGCCTCTTCCATACTGACGGTGTTGGCGACCAACTCCAGGTGGCTCAATATCTCTGGCTCACGGCGTTCGATGTAGCTTTTGACTGCCGCGTTGGCCAGTAATTTGGTCAGGTAGCCTTTGGCAACCACCAGGTTGAGCAGTTCAGAGCCGTAATTGCTCTCTGCGTCCTTATAGGTAGCCTGCACCTGGCTCATTTCTTTTTCCAGCTTGACCAGTTGCTCCATGGGGGCTGTCTTGCTGTCACGCTCCGGCGGTGGCACGTCGGCACGCTGCTCGGGCGGGGTGGCTTTAAGCAGTGCATCCACATGGGCCACGGTGATGGTGTTGCTGGCTACCATCAATTCCACCGCCTCCACCTGGCGAGCGGCCTTCATGTTGCGCAAGATGCGCATCACGTCCGGGGCGAACTGGTGGTCTTGCAGCAGGGCGATGGCTTCGGGGCAAATGCCTGAAAGCAGGTTGACACGCCGGTTGATGGAACTCAAGTTGACATTAAAAGCGCGCGCCAGGCGCTCTTTGCTCACGCCCCGGTCAATGGCGCGGCGGATCATGTAGTGCTCTTGAATGGTCGAGAGCCGGTTGATTCGGTGGTTGTAGGAATGTGTTTCGTCATCCTTGGCGAACAGGCAAGCCACTTCGTTCAAGCCCAGTTCTTTGAAAGCCAGCACGCGCAAATGGCCGTCGAGCAAGATGTATTCAGACGTGCTGGCATCTGGCTGAATGACAGCCAGGGGTTCGATCAGGCCAATTTCATGGATGCTTGATACGATTTGTTTGTACTTGCGGGTGCTCATGATGCCGTCTGGCACTTTTTTGCTGGGCAGCAGTTGGTCCAGCGGGATTTGGTAGGTTTCCAGATCGAAGCCCAATAGGGTGTTGAGCGGCTTGGTGGGCAGCTTTTGGGCGGCGTCACCTTCGTTGTCTGCATGGCCGTCGGGGTTGTACACGCCGGGGTACAGCTGTGCAAGATTGGTGGCGGAGTTCATGTGCTTTCTCCTTCAAGCTCGGGTTGTGTGTTTGGCATTGGCAGTTGGGCCAGGGGCGCGCTGATGCGTTCAGACAGGTATTTGGGCAGGGTGTCCAGCCCTTCGGCGCGCAGCAGGTTGACGAAGCTTTCATCGGCAAACAGCTTCTTTAAACCCTGCACCACCAGCAGCAGGCGCTGGTGGGCGTGCTCGGCCTTCAAGACCATCTTGCGCTGGCGGTCTACCTCTTTTAGGTAGGTACGCACCAGGCTGTAGCTGGAAGTGGGTGGTTTGATCTGGCC
>CAIYGK010000098.1 GCA_903925725.1 uncultured beta proteobacterium
AGGCGCGCCGCCTCGGTGAAGTGACCGGTGTAAAGCGAAATCAGCAGCACGCAGGGCAGCAGCACCATCAGGCGGAAGATGTTGAAGTAGAACTTCTGGCTGCGCTCAATGCGCAGAATGCGCCGGTAAAAGGGCGCGGTACCGGCAAGGAAAAGCAACAAACTGGCGCCGACCGTTGCGTCGGCCAGCAGTGGCATCTCGGGTAGCAGGTATTGCGCCGTCAGACCGTTCGTGCTGAAGTAGAGCAGCAGGTTGGACGCGACGAACAGGCTGAACCAGCCGTACAGCGATTCACGCAGGCCCAGCCACAGGATCAGGTTGAGCAGCAGCACCAGCACGTAGAAGCCGAACAGCACGCCCAAGCCGGCGTATTCCATATTCTTGGCAGCGTGAAACTGCTCTGCTCGCCACAGATGCAGGGTCAGGACGGAAGAGCTGGTGGTCTGCAAGCGCAGGTAATAGGTGCGCGGCGCGCTGTCGGGCAGAGCCAGCTTGAAGACAAAGCCGTTGAAGTTTTCCTCGCGGCTGCTAAAGGGCAGGCGGTCGCCGCTGCGCCGTTCGGTGAAGCGACCGCCGGCAGCGGGCTCGAACAGGCGCAAATCGTCCAGAAAGGGCGGTTCAATTTCCAGCCACCAGGCGCCTGCGCCGGGCGGCTGCACGGTGAAGCGCAGCCAGTGAACCGTGCGCGTGTAGCCGGCGCTGAGCATGCCGTCGAGGCGGCTAAAGCGCTGCTGATTTTCGGGTGCGCTGACGCTGGCGATGGTTTGCGAGCCATCCGGATCGACCAGCACGGCCAGATCCTGCACGCCAAGCGACTGGCTGCTCACTGCCATGGGCAGGCAAAAAATGAGCAGCAAGAGGATGCTGAGGACGTATCTGAAACCAGGTCGCATATTTGAGGTATCTTAAAGGCATACGGATACTTTGGTGATTCATGATCGACAACTACTACACGACACGCGACGCCGCCAAGGCGCTCGGTGTCTCCGTGCGCACAGCACAGTTGTGGCTGGAGAAGGGCCTCCTCAAGGGCTGGAAGACCGCGGGTGGGCACCGGCGCATCCTGCGCAGTTCGGTAAGCAAGCTGCTGGCGGCGCGTGCACCGGTGGCCGTTGCGCCGCTTGCGCAGCAGAGCCTGCAGGTGCTGGTGGTGGAAGACAACGAGGCTCTGCTCAAACTCTATCGCCTTCAGATCGCTCGCTGGGATTTTCCGGTGACGCTGTACTCCGCCGTCAATGGTTATGAGGGGCTGGTGATGGACGGCAAGGTTTCGCCGGACTTGCTGATTTGTGACTTGCGCTTGCCGGGCGTCACCGGTTTTCAGGTGGTGCGGGCCTTGTGCGACATGGAGCGCTACAGCCAACTGGCGATCGTGGTCGCCAGCGGCCTGCCATCGGAAGAAATTGATGCGCATGGCAGTTTGCCAGCACGCGTTGAACAAATGGGCAAGCCCGTTGATTTCAAGCGTCTGCAGGAGCTTGCACAGTCGCTCTGGCAACGGCGCCTGGAGACGCCCAAGTGACGCCGCAGCGGGCGCTGCCCCCTTTTGGTGAGCGCCGCTACAACGCCTGGAACGAGCATGTTAAACAGCGCTACGGCGCACGGGTGCAAAAGGTGTCGGTGGAAGCCGGCTTTACCTGTCCGAACCGTGACGGTCTGGTCGCCACCGGCGGCTGCACGTTTTGCAACAACGACGGCTTCACGCCGCTCTACCTGGAGCGGCGCCAGAGTGTGACGCAGCAGATTGATGCCGGGCTGGATTTTCTGCAGCGCCGCTACCCCGGAACGAATCGCTTCATCGCTTACTTTCAGAGCTACAGCAACACCTATGGTGAGCTGGAGCGGCTGCGTGCGCTCTACCAGGAGGCACTGGCGCATCCGCAAATCAGCGGCCTGGCCATTGGCACGCGGCCCGACTGTTTGGCGCAGCCGGTGCTGGAGTACCTGGCTGAACTCTCGCGTGAGTACATCGTCGAACTGGAAATCGGCGTCGAGTCCTGCAACGACGCGGTGCTCGCCAGTGTGAACCGGGGGCATGACTTTGCCGCCAGCGTGGACGCCATAGCGCGCGCCGCCGCGCTGGGGCTGGACGTGACGGCGCACATGCTGCTGGGCTTGCCGGGGGAGTCGCGCGAGAGCATGCTCGACGGCGCGCGCAAGATGTCGGCATTGCCGATCCGCGCGCTCAAACTGCATCAGTTGCA
>CAIYGK010000099.1 GCA_903925725.1 uncultured beta proteobacterium
GAGTTGCCACCGGCCAGCGCCGGGCCAACCTTGTGCGCAACGGTGTTGAGTGGCGAGTTGAACGGCGTGATGGCGCAAACGACGCCACGCGGCCCCCGGATTGTGAAGCCGACCCGGTTCTTCACCCCTTGCGCGGCTTCCATCGGCACCATCTCGCCAATCAGCCGCTTGGCCTCCTCGGCCGACAGTTCCAGCGTCTGCACTGTGCGCCGGACCTCGTTCTCGCTATCCGCGCGGGTGAAACCGGCTTCGGCACGCATCAGGCCAACCAGCCGCTCCATGCGTCCCTCGAGGATGCGAGCGGCGTTGGACAAGATTTTGAAGCGTTCGTACGGCGCCAGCGTGGACGCTTGCTGCGCCGCGACCAGACCCGTCACCGCGGCCTCAACCTGCGCCGCAGATGCCACGTCCATCTCAGCGTAGACCGCTCCAGAATATCTTTCTGTCAACTGCTGGGTCGATTCACCCTCCACCCATTTACCGTCAATCAATAGCTTGCCCATAAGATTCCTGAGTTCATGTTCGCATGGAGCAAACCTGTTTTGTTACGCCCCAGGCACTGCATGAAGTGGCCCGGGATCTTTGCTGCATTGCGTTCGGTCGCATAGGCAATCCGCCTGCTCTGATTCACTTTCAATACCTGTACCGCGGTCGCATTCCGGTCTGCGAGTTTGCCAGGTCAGGATGCCCAACGGATATGCGGCTCCTGATCCAGTTGCCAAAGCCGCGCCAGCAATTCCCTGGCCTTGACCTCACCCACCACCGGTGCTGCCAGTTCAAAAAACTTGTCATCCAGTTCCGCATCACTGAGTGGTTGCTCGGGATCACCCTTGCGCGTGGGCTGCAGGAACTGCTCACAGCGCCCATCGTGGGTCTCAATCGTTACGCGGGCCGCGCGCTGGCCCGGAAAGCTCGCATCGAGTTCAGGGTCGACCGTCAATTCGATGCGCTTCATCAATGCCCGAATCTGCGTATCCGCCAGGCGGTTTGGCTCAAACGCCGATAGTCGGACACTGCCGTAAAGCAGCGCAGTGGCAACCACGAATTTCAGACTAAAACGGGCTTCGGCCGGGGTCTGTGGATTCTCGTAACCGGCAACCTCCAGCGCGGGCCGGTAGGTTGCAATGCGCACCTTGCTTATGTCGGCGGCGGGCGTGCCGTGCCGGGCCTGCAGGCTGAGTGCGCCGTCGATGGCCGCGAACGTATGACCGCAACAGGCATGGTTCTTGAAGGTCATGCGGGTAATGTGAAAGTCCGAGCCCAGCGTGGCAAGCGCCTGTTGCCAATCGGGTCCGTTGCTCATGGCCACGCCCATGCCCGCCTCGCCTTCGAGAATGTCCAAAGAACCGGTGATACCAGCGCGCGCAGCCAATGCCGCGAGTACGCCGGCCTCGGCTGCGCGACCAGCGTGCAGGGGCTTGGACAGCGAATCCATACGAAAAGCTTGCTGCAGACCGGCCGCAAAAGTGCCCACCGTTGCCAGGGCGTGTGCATAAGAACCGGCCTCGAGCCGGTAAAGCGAAGCCGCAGCCGCGGCGGCACCGAAGCTGCCGACCGTGCCGGTGTTGTGCCAATATTTGTAATGGGCACGACCCAGAGCGACACCGATGCGTGTGGAAATTTCATAGCCGGCCACCACCGCGCATAACAAGTCCAGGCCCGATGCGTTCGTTTCCTGCCCTACGGCCCAGCTTGCGGCGATGGTCGGCGCCCCCGGGTGATAGATGGCGTCGCGGTAGATGTCATCAACCTCGGCGGTGTGCGCTGCAGTCCCGTTGATCAACGCAGCCGTGCGAACGGTGGCACGGCGACCCAGGGCCAGAAAGGCGTTGCCGCGGTCCAGATCTTCGGCCAGCGCCTGCTCCAGAGAAGTTGCCGGCGCAACAACAGCGCCTGGAAGCCAAGCGGCATACCAGTCGATGACAGCGCGCTTGGCATGGTGGATGACCTCTGGGGAAAGTGGCCGGTCCTTCAGGGCACAGGCAAACTGCGCCATGGATTGGGTGATTGTCAGCATCGATCTTGCTCGCTACAAAAAAGGGGTGACCAAATGACCACCAAGCGGATTGTGGTGGCAAGACGCCAGTTCAGAACTTACTTTTTGTTGCTTTGCCATGAGCTTTCATCATTGCTGCAACGTCTTGGCCTTTGCTTTCGCTCGACCCTTGTTTTTGATTGCCATCAGTTGTACGGTTGCCGGTCATCAGGCATAACGATAGCTCATGGCTTGATGCCAAATCTGACGATATCGCGCAGCGCAGTTTGGTCAAAATCCAGCTTATTCGAAGCACCAAGGAAAAAGTAATGGATTTCAACCTGAGCGAGGAACATGCCAGTTTTGCCGAATCAGTGCGACGCTTTGCACAAGACAAGCTGGCACCCGGGGCGCTGCAGCGCGCCCATTCAACCAGCTACCCGGCTGAAGTGGCGCAGTTACTGGCCAAGCAGGGGCTGATGGGTCTGGTCTTCTCGGAACAAGATGGCGGCCAGGGTGGCTCGCTGATGCACGCGGTATTGGCGATCCAGGAGGTTGCGCTGGCGTGCCCGAAGAGCGTCGATATTGTTCAGGCCGGCAACTTCGGCCCAATCCGCACCTTCGTCGAGTACGCCAGTGCTGAACAGAAGGCGCGCTGGCTGCCTGGTCTGTTGAGCGGCCAGAAACTGATTTCGCTTGGCATGACCGAGCCTGACGCC
>CAIYGK010000100.1 GCA_903925725.1 uncultured beta proteobacterium
CCACCCCCGGGTCAAATCCGGTTGCCTGGAGCTTGAGTTGATCGAGAGCAGCGCGCTGGGGAATCTGGAACATGCCCGCCAGGTTATCCAGGCGTGCCAGCAGTTGGGCGTTCGATGCGCGCTCGACGATTTTGGAACCGGCTACTCCTCACTGACCTACTTGAAGAAACTGCCGGTGGCCCAACTCAAGATCGACCAGAGCTTTGTGCGCGACATGCTCGACGACATGGACGACCTGATCATTCTGATGGGCGTGCTCAACCTGGCCCGTGCGTTTGACCTGCAAGTGGTTGCCGAAGGGGTGGAGTCGGTCGAACACGGCGTGCGACTGCTGCAACTCGGTTGTGAACTTGGCCAGGGTTACTGCATTGCGCGCCCGATGCCGGGCAGCGAGTTTCCCGACTGGGTCGCCAACTGGCGGCCCGATCCGGCCTGGCACGATGTGGCGGAGGTCAAACCCGGACTTTTAAGCACATCCGCTTCCAGGAATTAGGACGGCAACAGCAGTTTGATGTCGGCTGCCAGCAGCGCCGCGCCGCTGCCGTAGCGGGTGTACAGACGCAATTTGCCGCGCGTGTCATAGACATAGCTGCCAGCCGAGTGGTCCATCGAGTAACTGGTCGGCGTCGTGCCGTCAACCTTCTTGTAATAAACCTTGTACTCCTTGGCCAGCGCCTCGAGTTTCTCGGGCGTCGTGTAAAGCGCCAGAAAGCCCGGGTCGAAGGCCTCCATATAGGCCTTGAGCATCTCGGGCGTGTCACGCGCCGGGTCCACCGTGACAAACAGACCCTGCAAACGCTCGCCGTCCTTGCCCAGCAGGCGCTTGACCTCGGCGAGTTCCAGCATGGCGGTGGGACAGACATCGGGGCACTGCGTGTAACCGAAGAACAGCACCACCACTTTTCCAGCGAAGTCCTTCAGGCTGCGCTGTTGGCCGTTGTGGTCGGTCAGGGCAAAGTCACGCGCGTATTCGGCACCGGTGATGTCGATGGCGCCAAAGCTTTGGGTTTTTTCCGAACAGGCCGATGTCAGGGAGACACAAGCCACTGCAGTCGCACCGGCCAGCAGAATTTGAAGCGTGTTTCGTTTGTTCATCAACATGGATTCTCGCCCAGGCGTCACAGCAGATAGTGGTCCAGTAGCAGGGCCGCAAACAGGACACTGAGGTGGATCAACGAAAAGCGAAAGGTCTTTCGCGCCAGCAGATCCGAGTAGTCGCGCCACAGATAAAAACCATAAAGACAAAAGCCGCAACTCAGGACGATGGCCACCCCCAAATAAAGCCAGGAACTCATGCCGTAAATATAGGGCATCAGGCAGGCGGCAAACAGGATCAGCGTGTAGAGCAGGACCATCAAGCGCGTGAATTCATTGCCATGCGTGACCGGCAGCATCGGCAGACCTGACTTGCGGTAATCCTCCACCCGGTACAGCGCCAGCGCCCAAAAGTGTGGCGGCGTCCACAGGAAGATGATCAGAAACAGGATCAACGCTTCAGGTCCGACATCGCCTGACATCGCGGCCCAGCCCAGCACCGGTGGCATGGCGCCGGAGGCGCCGCCGATCACGATGTTCTGCGGCGTCAGCGGTTTCAGAATCACGGTATAGACCACGGCATAGCCGATGAAGGTGGCAAAAGTCAGCCACATCGTCAGCGGATTGACCCAGAGGTACAGGATGGCGCTGCCCAGCGCACACAGCACGGCTGAGAACAAGAGCGTCTGGCGGTCGCCGAGTTCGCCGCTGGCGGTGGGGCGCCAGGCGGTGCGCCGCATGGTCGCGTCAATGTTTTTTTCGACGATGCAGTTGAAAGCCGCTGCCGCGCCGGCCACTAGCCAGATGCCCAGACAGGCCAGCAAGGCGTGCAACACATGCTCCGTTGAGGGCAGACCGGGAACGGCCAGCACCATGCCGATCAGCGCGCAGAACACGATCAGTTGAATCACACGCGGTTTGGTCAGCGCATGGAATTGCCGCAGGACATTGAAGACCCCCGAGGCGGCGTTCGCCTGCTTGGGGCGGCCCGGCGCGGCGCTCATGCGGTGGTCCTCGACAACATGTGTTGAACGCCGTGGCGCTGTGTGCGTGTCGCCACCAGCAGCCAGGTCAGCAGCAGCACCAGCGCCGCCGCACCCCCGGTGTGCAGCACGGCGCCGAGCAAGGGCCAGTCCAGCACCACGTTGCTCAGGCCGGTCGCCAGTTGCAGACCCGTGAGCGCTGCAATCCAGCGCGCTGGACGTCGCAGCGCCGGCGTGAAGTTCAATCGCCATGCCAACAGGCACAACAGGCCCAACACGACGAAGGCCGCCAAGCGGTGCACGTAATGAATCGCCGTCAATGCTGCAAAACTGATGACCTCGCCACCCGCGGTCATGCCGAGTTCACGCCACAGTGCAAAGCCCTGTTCAAAGTCCATCATTGGCCACCAGTTGCCCTGGCACTGCGGAAAATCAGCGCAGGCCAGTACCGCGTAATTGGTGCTGACCCAACCCCCCAGCGCCGCTTGCAGCGCCACCAAGCCAAGCGTGAGCCAGACCAGTGATCGCAAGCCGGGTGTCATCGCC
>CAIYGK010000101.1 GCA_903925725.1 uncultured beta proteobacterium
GACCACTACCACGTCATTGGGAGCAACGGTGTGATGCCACACCATCTTGTTGCTGGTGCTCGTGCCGTTGGTGACAAAGAAGCAGTGGTCGGCATTGAAGATGCGCGCTGCATTGCGTTCACTCTTTCCAATCGCCCCGTCGTGGTCCAGCAGTTGTCCCAGTTCTTCGACAGCGTTGCAGACATCGGCCCGCAACATGTTCTCACCGTAAAACTGGTGGTACATCTGACCCACAGGACTTTTCAGGAAGGCTACACCACCTGAATGGCCCGGGCAATGCCACGAATAGGAGCCATCTTCGGCGTAATCCAGCAATGCCTTGAAGAACGGTGGTTGCACGCCTTCCAGATAGGTCTTCGCTTCGCGGATGATGTGGCGAGCGACGAATTCCGGCGTGTCCTCGAACATGTGAATGAAGCCGTGAAGTTCACGCAGAATGTCGTTGGGCAGATGGCGCGACGTCTTCGTTTCTCCGTAAATATAGATCGGTACATCGAGGTTCTTGCGCCGCACTTCCTCGATGAAATGGCGCAAGTTCAGCACCGCCGGATCGAGATCCGGCCCCGGAGTAAATTCTTCATCATCAATCGAAAGAATAAATGCACTGGCACGGCTCTGTTGCTGGGCGAACTGGCTCAGATCACCGTAACTGGTAACCCCCAGCACCTCGAAACCTTCTGATTCAATTGCTTGAGCCAAGGCCCGAATACCCAGGCCAGAGGTGTTTTCGGAACGAAAATCTTCATCGATGATGACGATGGGAAAACGAAACTTCATTGAAATCTCCAAACAGTGTCACGACCAGAAAGTACGCACAGGCGCAGTGCGCCTAGAACGCAGTTCCTGGCAAGGCGATTTTGTGATCAATGCTGAACTGATAATCCCTGAAGATGTGTTCTGCGCTCAGGGTCTCGTAGCTACCATCTTCGAGACGGCGTGACGTGTCCTTCAGGCGGTACGTGGTCTGCCCGCAGGTCCAGCAATTGAAGTTGCGCATGTGGGTACAAAGACAAGTCTTGTCCAGCACGGACAGCGTCTTGGCGTCCGGGTGCAGAGCAAGCTCCCGGTTATACGCGCTGATGTAGGCGCAGCCGCCATTGCCATCCAGCAAGTAGCCGTAGGCTTCGCAATTGGGGCGTATCCCGGCACCGATGGCCGGCGTGTTGCGCAGCATGCGCATCGGGTAGCCAGTCGGAGACACGGTATTGACGATGATGTCTTCTTCACTGGCCTTGAAGTATTCCTGCTTCACTTTCTTCGGTAGTCCGCATTCATTGGCGACCGTGAAACGGGTTGCAACCTGCACGGCTGCAGAGCCGCTTACCAAAAAGGATACAGCGTCGCTGCCGGTAAAAATGCCACCAGCGGCAATCACGGGAATAGCGAGTTGCTCCGTCCGCAGGTATTGCACGACCTCTGCAATGATTGTCGCCAGATCGTATTGCGCCCAGTCAGTGCCAAATCCGAGGTGTCCACCGGCCAGCGGACCTTCGACAATCACGTAGTCGGGCAGGCGATTGAGTCTCGCGTTCTTACGCAAGAACAGTTGCAACGCACGTACCGACGAGACGATGATGCCGAGTTTCGCGTCCCGAAATCTCGGATGTTCAGCAAGCAATCCAAACGAGCCCAGATGCAGTCCGGCACTTAATGTAATGCCGTCAACTCCGGCGTCCAGAGCCGATGCCATGCGCACCTGCAGCGTTTCGCGTGGCGCATTCATGGTCAACTTTTCCATGCAGTTGACAAAAATCAGGCCTTCGCCCCTTTTCGACTGCATGGTTGCCTCGACATGCCGACGCGTTGCCTCTGCCAGAGCGCCCAGATCAAACTTGATGATGGATTTGTCTGAATTGTCAATGTTGTGACGATAGAGCTTGAGCTTGTTTTTGACAAACTTGGTATCAAAGCGGCGGTCTGACACATCCGTCACCATGGCGTCCGAGATGTGCCCTATGCCGCCGAGTCGGGCTGCTTCAAGCGCCAGCTCAGCGGTTGAAATGTCAACGCCCATACCGCCAATCATGATTGGCACGAACTCTCTATTTCCGAACTTCAAGCGGAAGTCATCAACACGTTTCATTCAATTCCTTGGGCCCAGCGACAGACCTGGCTGCCGTCTTGACTGATTGCTCAAGCAAGCCCAGGGAGGAAACAATCGAGACTCTACGGAATCTCGCATGGCAGGAATTCTACCTTTCCGTGATTTCCGGTTTGTGTCAGAAAAGCGCTTTGGCGACAGCTTCACATCATGCAACAGGCTAAATTAGACAGCTTTTTCATTGACACCATTTTTACTATGGCCTCTACCTCCAGAACCAGTATCCAGCCACTCAAGGGCGTTCGCGTACTTAGTTTGAGCCTGAATCTACCCGGTCCCGCAGCCCTGATGCGATGCAGGCAGATGGGAGCATCCTGCGTCAAACTGGAACCACCAGCACCCGCAGGCTCAGCGCCTGGGGCCTCGGGCGACCCGATGGGCTTGTACAACCGTAGCGCATTTGATGAGTTGCATCACGGGATTCGATTGCTGGTGGCAGACTTGAAGACCGAGAGGGGCCAAAAGGTACTGCAGCGTGAGTTGGGGAAGGCAGATATTCTGCTGACTTCGTTTCGCCCATCTGCCATGAAAAAACTCGGGCTGGAATGGAAGATCCTTCACAAACTCTACCCGAAGCTGTCCCAGGTGGCCATCGTTGGTGCACCTGGCCCCCGCGCCGAAGAACCAGGTCACGACTTGACCTATTTGGCACAGAACAATCTGGTTAATGGCCTGGAGTTGCCCCCTACCCTTTATGCTGACATGGCTGGCTCGCTGATGGCATCGGAAGCGGTACTGCAAGCAGTCCTGTCGCAAAAGCGCGGCAAGAGTTGCTATCTGGAAGTTGCCTTGTCGACTGCCGCGGCGTATCTGGCTCTCCCGCGAACCTGGGGCTTGACGCAAGCCGGTGCCGCAGTCGGTGGCGGCCACGCCGGTTACCGCGTGTACGCCTGCAAGGACGGCCGCGTGGCGGTAGCTGCCCTTGAACCCCACTTTGCCAAAACCTTGTGCGCCGCAGCGCAGGTTCAGTATGCCAACATTCTCACCATGCTGTCGGCACAAACCCATCAGGCCATCGCCGCCTACCTCGCGAACATGACCTGCGAAGCGCTTGACACCCTGGCAAGTGACAAGGACATTCCCCTTTTCACCTTGCCAAAGTGACCGGTTGTCGGTGCGCAGTCAAGCGACTGCCCCGCGCGCTCAAGCAACAGGAATCAGCAGCACCACGGCCCGGGCTTCGATTGCCTGACCGAGTCCGACCGGCCCCATCTTCTCTGCCGTCTTTGCCTTCACATTGACCTGATTCACGGTGATGTCCAAGGCTGATGCAATCTGCGCACACATGGCATCACGGCACGGCATCAGCTTGGGAGCCTCGGCAATCACCGTGCTGTCAACATTGCCGATCTGAAAGCCTTGTCCGCGCACAAGGCGAGCCGCCTGCGTCAACAAGGCCATGGAGTCAGCGCCTTTGAAGCGCTCGTCGCTGTCCGGAAAATGCTGGCCGATATCACCCAGTGCCGCCGCGCCCAGCAGAGCATCTGTGATTGCATGCAGCAGCACATCGGCATCGGAGTGGCCGAGCAGCCCCAGATGAAAATCGATCACCACCCCGCCCAGGATGAGTTTGCGACCAGCGACCAGCGCATGCACATCCCAGCCTTCGCCGATTCTGAAACTCATGTCATTGACCTTTCCCGACGGTCACCGACCGGGTGTCTGAAACATGGTTACCCGCTGAACGCGCCTGCAGCAGGGCGTGCGCCAGCGCAAGATCCTCAGGGTAAGTCACCTTGAAGTTTTGCGCACTGCCCCGTACCAACAAGGGCTGGAGACCGAGACTTTCGACCGCGCTCGACTCATCTGTAATCTGCTGGCTCGCCTGAGCCAGTGCATCCATCAACACGTCAATGCGAAACATCTGGGGTGTCTGCGCCAGCCATTTATCATGGCGCTGGAGGGTTGCTGTCACCCTGGCGTCCAGGCCGCACTTGAGCGTATCTGCCAAAGGGCAAGCCAGTAAACCGCCAACGGGGTCTGTCTCACACGCATCGATCAGGACCTCGATTTGCGCCGGCGTAATCAGGCAGCGCGCAGCATCGTGCACCAACACCCAATCATTCCCTGCAGCGCCATGCTGCAGTAGAAATTCAAGACCATTGGCGACACTCTCAGCCCGTGTCGCACCACCGCAGTCAGCGACCCAGTCGCCTGCCTCACGGCTTGAAAAAAACGAGTCCCCGGCGGCAACCACCACAAGGATCCTGCTGATGCGACTTACCGCGGCAAAGGCTGCCAGTGTGTGCATAACCATGGGCTTACCGGCCAGTGTCTGATACTGTTTTGGGCCAGCCAGGCCTGCACGCGAGCCACTGCCGGCACATGGAATGAGGGCCCAGCAGCATGCCGTTGTTGAAGCATCGACTGGTGAATTGTTGGGTGTATCAGACATCGGAGTGCCCCATTCTAAAATACACCGTTCATGGATTTACCCAAGCTTCTCCCCGGCAAGCGTTTCACCTTACCCAGACCCACCGGATCCGCCGATGCGCTTTTGCTGGCCCAATTGGGATTGCGTGAGCGCGCCAGCGGCAACTTGACCGCCGTCGTGACTGCAGACTCCGCCGATGCGCAGCGTCTGATCGATGAAATCGGATTCTTCGCGCCCGATCTGCGTTGTGTTCTGTTCCCGGACTGGGAAACCTTGCCGTACGACACATTTTCTCCGCACCAGGATTTGATCAGCGAGCGACTGGCCACACTTTGGCGGATCAACCAGCACGATAGCAAAACTGGCGCAGATGTGGTCGTCGTACCTGCCACCACTGCGCTGTACCGTTTGGCGCCGCCAGCCTTTTTGGCCGCTTATACCTTTCACTTCAAGGTGAAGCAAAAGCTTGATGAAGCCAGCTTCAAAGCTCAATTGACGCTGGCTGGTTACAGTCACGTCAGCCAGGTGGTCAGCCCTGGCGAATACGCAGTGCGCGGCAGTTTGATCGACCTTTTCCCGATGGGCTCAGCGGTTCCCTACCGGGTTGATCTGTTCGACGACGAGATCGACAGCATCCGCACGTTTGATCCGGACAGTCAGCGCAGCCTGTACCCGGTACCCGAGGTCCGCTTGTTGCCGGGTCGTGAATTCCCGATGGACGATGCGGCGCGAGCCCGCTTTCGCAATCGCTGGCGTGAACTGCTCGATGGTGATCCAACCAAGAGCAGGATCTACAAAGATATTGGCAATGGTGTTGCAACCGCAGGCATCGAGTATTACCTGCCGCTCTTTTTTGAGGAAACAGCCACCGTTTTTGATTACCTCGGCGCAGCCGCAACCGTCGTGCTGCATGGCGAACTGGAGCCGATCTTTCAGCATTTCTGGCAGGATGCACGCGAACGTTACCGACTGGTGCAAGGCGAACCTGAACGCCCTGCCTTGCCTCCCGAGGCACTCTTTCTCAGCGCAGAACAGTTCTACACCCGAGTCAACCAATACTTCCAGTTGGCCTTCCGATCGACGAGTGAGGGCGTCGCCGAAGGCGCGCTGTTCCGACCATTGACCGAACTGACCGCGGTACGCGGCGCGGACGAACCGCTTGCGCTACTGAAGCAACACATTCGCCTGACGAGGCATCGGGTACTGATACTGGCGGAAAGCGAAGGTCGAAAGGCCAGCCTGCTGGATTTTTTGCGTGCGAGTGGTCTCGCACCCTCATCCTTTACGAGCCTGGCTGAGTTTGAACTGGATCAGGAGCCTTTGGGCATTGCGACCTCGTCGCTGCATACCGGTTTTTCCTGGGTGCCGGCGGGCATCGACTTTGTCACTGAGACAGAACTGTTTGCCACCGGGCCCACGACCCGAAGGCGCAAGAAGCAGGAACAGGTTAGCGACGTCGAGGCGCTGATCAAGGACCTGAGCGAACTCAACATCGGTGACCCGGTGGTCCATTCAGCACACGGTATTGGCCGCTATCGGGGCCTGATCA
>CAIYGK010000102.1 GCA_903925725.1 uncultured beta proteobacterium
GCGACGCGGCTTTGCGGCAAGCCTTTGGGGTTGCGCAACGCTTGGCATGCGTCGGGTCGCACAGCCGGCGCATCGCTGCGCCTGACCTTTCTTGAGTCACTTCAGTGCAGGAGCGGTCGAGTCCGAACACTAGTGTGGCCAGCCTGATTACTGCCAACGGGGAACGACTGATTCAGGCATTTCATCGTGACATTACCGAACGCAGGCGGACCGATGAACTGGTGCGGGAACTGGCCTACTATGACCCGCTAACGGGTCTGGCGAACCGGATGCTGCTCAAAGATCGATTGATCCATTCCATGCTGGCGGGCCAGCGCAGCGGCAACTTCGGCGCATTGCTGTTTCTGGACCTGGACAACTTCAAGCTGCTCAATGACCAGCATGGTCACGGTGTTGGTGACATGCTGCTGGCCGAGGTGGCCAAGCGGCTTAGGAACTGTGTTCGCCAGATCGACACCGTTGCGCGCTTTGGCGGCGACGAGTTCATCGTGTTGCTGGACGATCTCGCAGGTGATAAGGCACAGGCTCACAGCCAGGCTGATCAAGTGGCCGAAAAGGTTCGCAGCCTGCTGGCCGACCCCTATGAGATGGTGTTCACCAACCAGGATGGCACAACAGTCCAGCACGTCCAGCATCGAGGCAGTGCCAGCATCGGCGTGACCCTCTTCCTGGGGCAGGACAGCACACAGGACGACGTGCTGATCGCAGCGGATCTTGCGATGTACCGTGCCAAGGATATGGGCGGCAACACCGTATGTTTTTTTGACGCTCAGATGCAGTTGGCGAATACCGCAAAGGCGATTCTGCGCAATGACCTGCACAACGGCATTCTGGAAAAGCAGTTTTCAGTTCATTACCAGGCCCAATTACTCGGGGTGGACAAAATCACCGGTGTCGAGGCGCTACTGCGCTGGCGACACCCGACACGCGGCTGGGTTACCCCGGCTGAGTTCATTGCTACGGCAGAGAAAACCGGTTTGATTCTTCCTTTGGGTTTGGGGGTTCTGGAAACTGCCTGCACCCAGTTGTCCCTCTGGTCCAGGCGGCGCGAGACAGCCCACCTGACGATGGCGATCAACGTCAGCGCACGCCAGTTTCACCATAGCGACTTCGTCGATCAGGTTTTGGCTGTACTCGAACGCACCGGCGCCAATCCAAATCTGCTCAAGCTCGAACTCACGGAGAGCGTACTGATCACCGATGTTGAAGGCGTCATCGTCAAAATGAACCTGCTAAACGCCGCTGGCATCAGTTTTTCGCTTGACGACTTCGGCACTGGATATTCGTCACTCGTTTATCTGAAAAGACTCCCACTGTCGAAGATTAAAGTCGCACAGGAGTTTGTGCGTGACATTCTTACTGACCCAGATGTCTTGGCCATTGTCAGAATGGCGCTCGTGTTGGCTGACAGCATGGGTTTAGAAGCCATCGCCGAAGGTGTGGAGACCGAGTCGCAGCGTAAGGTCCTCGCGGGCATGGGTTGCCACAGGTACCAGGGGTATTTGTTCAGCCCGGCCTTGCCTGTGCAGGAGTTCGAGGCGCTGCTGGCGCGGGCGTGAAGTTGATTTTGGGCAATATGCAGAGCCGAAAAACGGTCACCGTTAATTCGCTTGAATCGCTACTGTGACTGACTGGTTTGGAGCCGGCCGATCGAAAAGTTGAACGTCACCTGACGTGTCTCTTGATGCCAGCCACTTCTCTCCGTAGCTGACCGTCAGAGTTGAAAGTCAGGTCCGGAGCAAATTCTAGATCGACAGGGCAGCGTAACGAGTCGCTTACGACAGGAGGCTTCCTAGCAGACAAAGTTGCCACAAAAAATGCACGAGTAAGCAAATCTGGTGCCTAATGGGCCTCGGCAACGCCCTGCCAAAAATCAAAAGCGGTAAAAGTCAGTGACTCTTAGCAAATTATGGTTTTCAAGTCCGAACTGCTGATCGCCAACAAGGAGCTTCTCTTCCACAACGAAGAGAAGGCCAAGCGCGCTGCGGAGTTGGTGATCGCCAACGCAGAGTTGCTTTTTCAAAACGGCGAGAAGGACAAGCGTGCCGCCGAATTGGTGATCGCCAACGCGGAACTGCTGTTCCAGAATGAAGAAAAAGCCAAGCGTGCGGCCGAATTGGTGATCGCCAACCAGTAGTGTCCCAACGTTTCTCAGAGGAGAACGAGCTGTTGGGGCTCGAAACTCGGATCTGAATTTGTTGAGGGTGGCGTAAGCAGTTGATTTAATGGGGTTTGTTCATACATGGTCAGGCTCAGGATTTGTAGGATTTCGTAAAGACTGTGATGCTCAAGATGGAGACGTTTCTTTGTAATGGCGATCAGCACATCGGTGCAAACTGCAATCCAGATTTGCGTCTTCACGGCGTTCTCGCTGGTGCCCAGAAACGCTTTGATGCGCAAGTGCTGCTTGATCCATTTGAAGAACAGCTCGACCTTCCAGCGCTGAC
>CAIYGK010000103.1 GCA_903925725.1 uncultured beta proteobacterium
ACCAACTCACCCAGCGTGACTTGCGCAGCGGTGGGCACGGCGGCTGCCGTGCTGCTGCGCTTGTGCAGGATGGTGTTGGCCATGGTTAGAACGAGCCTCCGTCAATCGTGGCGCTGGTGGACAAGGCATCCGTGATGCCAAAGCCAGAAAGGGTTGTGGGTTTGCCGCTGACGCTCGTCCACGTGGGCGTAACAGTGACAGCCGTACCGATTGCTGTGACCCGGCCCTTGGCATCGACCGTGATGGGTGACACTGCTGTGGCGCTGTTGTTGTACGTACCTGCTGTCACGCCACTGGCAGCCAAAGTGAGCGCCATGGAGGTCGTACCCGAACCGGTGACGTCGCCTGAAACCGTGATGTTTTGGTTAGCAGTGATGTAGCCGGGATTGGTGCCTGCCGTGACACGCCCGGTTGTGTCCACCGTCATGCTGGAGTAAGTGCCAGCCGTGACGCCCGAGGCGGTGATCGACAAGGTATTGCCGGACTTGGTCAAGCCAGTACCCGCAGTAAGTTGGCCCAAGCCGTTGAATTGCTGGAAGGTCAGCGCGGTTGTGCCCAGGGTGATCGCACCATTGGTTGCAAGAACCCAACCTGAGTCAGCGTAACTGGTGCCTTCCTCAACAAAGACATAAAGGCCAGAGGTCAGTTCGCCGCCCGGAGAGTTGTCAGCATCTGCCGATCGAGCCCATGCACCCGCCGCTGCAACATACAAACCGTTTTGCGCACCAGCAGTTTGGTCTTTTACCAAGACACGGTCACCTGCCACCAGTACCACACCGTCAATGGTCTGAATGCCAGACAAGGTGATGTTGGCCGTCGTAGTCGCCCGAACCGACGCTTTGAAATCAAGGCCAGTGATGGCGTTGTCTACGTATTGCTTGGTCGCAGCGTGCAGCGCATTGGTGGGGTCAGCAGCCAGCGTCAATGCACCGGTAAGCGTGCCACCTGCAAGCGCCAAGGCATCGGTGATGCCGTAGCCGGACAGTGTGGTGGGTTTGCCAGTCACGCTGGACCAAGCCGGTGTCAGAGTGACCGCAGCGCCTGTGCCCGTGATCCGGCCCTTGGCATCCACAGTGAAAGGTGTAATGGCTGTGGTGCCGTTGTTATAGGTTCCCGCAGTGACACCGCTGCTGGCCAGAGTCAGCGCAATCGCTGTTGTGCCTGAACCCGTAGCATCACCAGACACCGTGATGTTCTGGTTGGCAGTGAGATAACCCGGATTTGAGCCGCCGGTCACGCGTCCTTTGGCATCTACCGTGACGTTGGAGTAACTGCCTGCGCTGACACCGCTGGCCGCCAGTACCAGCACCACGCCACCTGACAGAGTGCCGGTGCCGTTTGCATCTCCACTGACTGCGAAGCTGTCAGCTTTCTTAGAAAAGACACCCGAGCCAGCGGCGGCGGTGACAACACTCCCAGACTCGCCAATGAACAGGGTCTTGCTGACTTCGGACCAAGCCAGTTCACCCACTGCCAGCGTGGGCGGCGTAGCGGTGGTGGCGGATCGTTTGATTTGAATGAGGTTGGGCATAAGGTTCTCCGTTGGAATTTAGAAATAGCCCGCGTCCAGGGCCAAGGCAGTGACATCAGGCAAGGGGCCGGGCGGACCGACCGCACCCTGATCGCCCTTTGGGCCTTGAGGCCCGGGAACGGTGAGCGTGACTTCAACCGAAGTGCTGTCCCATTGCGGCTCTAGGCTTAGGCTGACTTCGCTGGTGGTGGTGATCGTTGCGCTCATTGACCGGCCTCCATTTACTGGCTCACGTCGGGCACAACCGGCACGATGAAGGTTTCGGTCGAGCGCACCATCCCGCCGTCGTGCACTTCGACATCGCAGTACAGATTGGCGGGGGCGGGAAATGTGGCCGACTGCGCCGGATCGACCAGCGCAAGGTAAAAGCGCCCGGGGTTCACGGTCTGGTCAGGGTCAATTGCCGCCGACAGATTGGCAACCAATGCCCCGACGCTGGTCCGCAGTTGTGAGCGAATGATTTGGGTGCTCAACTGGCTCGCGATACCGTTGATGCGGTAAACGCCAGACAAAGCGAAGGTATCGCCCCGTTTGAACGGGGTCGTTGTTTGTGCAGTCATCTCAATATCCTTGGACGTAGGCGTCTACCGTTCCGGCGGTTGCAGCGCCACTGGCGTTGAAACACTGGATCAGCGGACCCGAAGTTGATTTGTCGACCACGCGGGCCGTGGTGGCAGAGCCACCGTCTGAATGCAAAGTGAGACTGACGATCACCACGTTTCGCCAGCCACTGCCAATCGCCAGCCTTGAGCCGCCAGTTGCAATTGCCACATCGGGCAGGCGAATAGTTTTGTCGGGCACATCGATTTGCGCCACCACCGAGTCAATGAGGCCTTGCAGATTGCTTTGATCGACATCGATACGGAACTGGTAGGTCGTTCCTGCATCTGCCCAGGCCCGGCCCGGAAACGGAACATATGCCACGTCCGAAGACTTCTTCCACGTGATCTTCCAGGCATAGCCACTGACGGAGGCTGCAATGGTCAGGTTTCCGCTGTCAGTGAAAGTGACGCTTCCCATCCAAAAAATGGCCTGGTACTGTGGCACCAAAAAAACCGCCGTGCTGTTGGTCCATAACTGCGCTGCATCGTTGCTCCACATGTGAGATGAGTCGGGAGCAACAATAGGCGTGGTGTTGAGCGGGTAGTTCGCAAACACGTTTTCCACGGGTGCATCGCCTAGGTTGCAGGCAATGGCCGTGACGTTCTGGCTCTCATTCCCAGTGGTGTCCACCGCCTTGATCAGGATCTGCCCGGCTCCATAAGGAATGGTGACCAGATCCCAGGGCGAGACTGCCAGCAAGCCCGTGTGCAATTCGAGCGCGTCGAACCAGGACCTGCTGCCACCCGGTTGCCAGCGAACGCTGTAGCCCGCGAGGTCAATGTCAGTGACCGGGCCCCAGGTGAGGCGCTCGCCGTCCAGACGCAACCACGGCACATCGGACGGCGGTGCGGTTTTACCCACCACTTGAACTGTCCCTTGGATCCAGGCACCGCGCACACCAATCGAGTTGATGGCGCGAATACGCACGTTGTAGCTGGCACTGTCTTGCACCGGGGAGATCCAGGCGATTCCCAGTTCGGCGGCCACGATGTCCACTGGCGACCATCCCAGGTCGGTCGTAGCTTGGGTCTGAACTTCGACCTGCCCCTTTTGCGAATAGACCTCGGTGGGCGCTGTCCAGCCCACGCGGATGCGCGAGATGACAGAGCCGTCGGCCAGACGCAGCAACTCGGTCGTACCTGATGCCAGCGTAAGACCCGACACTGCGGGCACACTGAACGGGTCCGGCAGATTGGACTGGGCAATGACGGCAGCGGGTGAAAGTACCGACTGCGTGTAAACACTGGCACTGTATTCACGGGCCACGACATAGACCTCGTCGTTGTCCTTGATCTCGATCTGCATGATCCGAAACAGCTTGGCGCTCCAGCCCGGCGTTGAATGCGTGATCGGCACGACATCACCCACCTCGCAACGCAAGCCCTCCTGAAAAGCGGAGAACTTCACCACCAGGCCATAGCGGCTCTGGTTCAGGGTCAACTGACCGATGTTCTGCGCGCGGTAACTGTTGGCCGTGAACGGCAGATCGATCTTGGCCTCCAGAATCAGGCCGTTGTCGGTGGCACGCAAGGCGGTGGATTCGACCATCGCCAAGTCGGGCTGCCACTTCTTGGCCGGGTTGTAAAACCCTGCAATGACCCGGTTGTACTTGGCGCGTTTTCCGGCCTGGCTGATGACCCAGGAGCCGGTGATGTTGCTCTCGGTGAACCCAAAACCCGAGGCCGTGGTAGCCATATCAAGCACCAAGCGGTACTTGCCGCCGCTGAACACCAGCATGCCCCGGCACGCAGTGAGCAAGGCACGGACGTTGTCATACGCAGTCTGATTCGTATCGATCGTGCCGTCACAGGCATAGGCCGCATAGTTGGCCTGGGTGAGCGTGTTCTGGCCAGTGCCTGCCGTGGTCAGGTCGATCGCCACGCCTGCAAATGCATTCGCCACGCTGGTGGCCAACTGGTAGCAGGTATCGGTCACCTTGATCGCGTAATAGCTTGTCCCCGCGTTCAGAGGACTGGGCAAGGAAACGGTGCTGCTCACTAAGACGCCGTCACCCGTATCAATCGGGATGGGTTGCATGAATGTCAGCAACTCAGTTGACGCATCGACTGTAAAAATGTCAGAAAAACTCGGAGCCGTGATCCGCACATCGCAAGCGTTCGCCGCTGCCGCAATGCTCGTGTCATCAATCGCACTGCTGGCGATTCCGCGCCCGTACAGCGTGTTGCTCAGGTAGTCCCGGATGACAAGCGCCGGGTTGTTGGAGTACCGGGTCTGTACCTCACCCGGAGCAATGCGGGGGTCGAACAAAGTCCTGCCACGCACGTCCGCCGTGATCGTGGGCAGGCCAGAGAAAGCATTGCGGTCGTATTTCAGCTTGACGTACAAGTAGGCGCAGTTGGAGAGCTTGCAGTCGCTGGTCCACTTGGGCACATCGGCGCTGAGTGCTGCATCGGCCACTTCACCGGGCGTACCAAGATGCCTAGTGACGGTGAGCAAACCGGTGAACTTGGCGTCCGTTGACAGCACATCATCCAGATACACGTTATCGATCGCAGTCACCGGACCTTCAGCGAGCACCAGCACCAGGTGTAGGTATTCGTTGCCATATCCACCAGTTTGGCCCGAGACCTCGATGAACACCCGCGTACCACCCACCCGTCGGCGACCATAGATCACTGGGATGGGGTCGACATTGCTCTGGGAGTTGATCAGGATGCCCTGCGCCTGGGCTGAGGCCAGCGCGGATTGGGCACTTGAGGGCGAGTTCGTGCCAAGCAAAGAATGCACAGCCAGGTTGGCAACACCCCCGGCGACCAATCCCACAGCACCACCGATAAAACTGGCCGTTGCCAAAGAGGCCCCCAGAACGTCGGCAGCCCCGGCAGTGATGCCGGACTCAATGACAGTGCCCAGCACCGCATCGGCTACTACCGCACCCACAGCATCTGACACCATCGACCCAACGATGGCTCCAATGACGATGCCTGCCATTAATTGACATCCTTGATCTGAACCACCTTGGCGTACATGCGCTCGACGTCCTGGTAACCCAGGTGTCCCAGCAGACGGCCGAAGTCTTTGGTCCGTTTGACGTGGTAATAAATCTTCTGCACGCCCTGGGCTTTGAGACCCATCTCTGCAAAGCGCAACAGTTTCAGAACGACGCGTCCAGCTCGCACCTCCGGTGCTGCATAAACCGCGCTGTTGGCTGCGACCAGTGCGTCCTGGTAATGGATGTGGGTCTGCACAATGAAAACGGCGTAGCCAACGATTACACCATCGCGTTTGGCGATGAAGGTGGCGAGTTTTCCGGCGGCATTGAGTTCGCTGTAGCGCGCCCAGTCGATGTTCAGGCGATCGAGATCCTTCTGACCAACCTCGTCGTACTCACGCTCGGCCAGAGCTTGCAACTCCGTGATAGCCGTGCCAATGGGGATGCGTGAGTAGGTGTAGAAAGATCGTTCGTTCTTCACAAAGATCCCCATTTGATTTCCCGGTTGATGTTGGTGACGAACTGAAATCCCCGGTCGCCCGGAAACCAGATCTGCTCTTCCGGGTCGTTGGTATGCCTGCCCGGCGTGCGCTGGAAATCCACCCACTGAGAACTGGCGGTCACGGCAATCGTGCAGGTGCCGTTGTTCGGGTCGTCCGATATTTCCATGGCATCAATGCGGCCGTCGAACACCAGCAAGGGGTTGCTGATGATGGCCAGGCGGTAGTCCAGAAAGCCCTTGTAGATGGCAATACGCCGGTCGATGTAGGGTTTGGACAGCGCAATCGAAATCCAGGTCTGGTCCACCGCTGAGACCTGCACCGTGACGTTGGGGATGCTCATGTCGCTGGCCTCTGTCAGGCCAGAAAACCCCAGGAAGTACCCGTTGGCGGTGTAGGTGTTGGTGCCCCACAGCACATTGATCCAGGCATCCGTCATGCGGATGGTGCCGTCGTCAAACCAGGCCTCAATCAAATAGACGGGCTGGTTGCTGGATTTGAGGACCTCAGCGAGGAATTCTGCACTTGCGCCGCGATCCATTAAAAAGCCTCCACCAACTGCAAGCTGAAGTTGTAAATCGACCCGGGTGCCACGGCCGACTCCATCGTGTCCGAGCCCAAAGCCAGCGTGAACGGCACGTTGCGCACGGCTATCACAGCGCCGTCGGCAGGCATTGCCAGCAACGCAGGCTCAATCGCCACGGTGGCCAGACCAAAGGCATCGGCATTCACATCAGCGGTGACCATGTAGACCTTGGTCTGGCCAGTTATGCCAATGAAATCCCCGGCTTTGAGTGCACCGGTAAGGCCTGCCGTCCAGCCGCGCGTCGACAGGCTTCTGCCTTGCTGGCTGGCCCCGTTGATCTGCGGCGTGCCGGTGGCCACGCCTTGAGGCAACTTGTGCGCTGGCAACACAGCCGTGAAGGTGTCCCACTGGCCGCGCTGGGCTACAACAAAGGCCTGAACCGGCGCGAATTGCGCACGGGTCAAACCCACCCAGTCCGCAGTGATCACCCAGCGCTGCGCGCCATTGGTGCGCACACTGCGGCGCAGGTTGTGCGAGATCGACACGCGCGTGGGCTGGTACGACTGAATCTTGATGGCGCTGGGCGCAGGGGTCAGAGGAAAAGTGCCGCTCATGACTTACCCCGTAATTCCACGGCATTCATGCCGTTATCCCAAATCGACCGCGCATGTTGAGCGCCTGATTCACGATGCCCACCACCACGGCTTTGTTTTGCACCATGGCCGACTGAAAGCTGCGCGCATCCATGGCGCTGACCGAGAAATTGATGTTGATGGGCGCTTGCGCGGTGCTGGCACTGCCGCCTGCCGCAGACGCACCACTGGGTGACTTACCGTTCGGGATGATCGCGCCTGCCCCATTGGGGACAAACCACTCGGGGCCTTGCTCGCCCACGATATAGGGCTGACCACCGGCTACCGGACCGCCATCGGCCTTAAACAGACCAGACAAAAAGTTACCCGCACTGCTGAACATCCCTGAGAGCGACAGACCACTGGTCGCTTGTGCCAGGGGTTTCATCACGCTGTTTTGCACCTGGATGCGGATAAGGTCCGCAATGATCGAGTTGGCCAGGCTGGCAAAGTCGAGCTTGCCCGTTTGGACAAAGTTCACCAATGCGTCTTCCATGCTTTTAAAGGCATTGGTAAAGAGACGCTCAGACTGGGCCGCTGCGCTGGTGACGTTGTCGATGTAGTTGTTGATCGCCTTGGCCGCCCCGGTCTGCCAGGCGTTCTCGGCGTCCCAGCGCGCCTGAATGGCTGCCACCATGACGGCCGTGGATTTGACAGCTTCATCCCGCAAGCGTTGCTGGGTGTCAATGGTGAGTTTGGTGCCGCTTTGCTCTGCATCCCAGATCTGTTGCTCCACCGTCAGGAAGTTCTTGCGCGCAGCGGTTGCGATTTCCTGGTCCCGGGCGTTCAAGCCAATCAGGCTGTTTTGAAACTCATACTGCTGATTTGCCTGCTCCAAACTGTGCGTAAAGGCATTGATGTGCTTGGTTTCATCGAACTTTTGCTGGGCATCGAAGCGGGCATTAACCGCCCGCACCAAGGTGGTGGTTGACTTGCTGGCTTCATCTCGCAGGCGCTGCTGCGCCTCAGTGGACAACTTGGAGCCGTTCTTTTCTGCATCCCAGATTTGCTGCTCCACGGCCAGGTAGTTTTTGCGACCCTCAGTGGCCAATGCCTGGTCTCGGGCGTTAAGACCAATCAGCGTGTTCTGAAACTCATACTGCTGATTCGCCAGGTCCATGCTGTGAGCGAACGCATCCACCCGCTTGGACTCGTCGGTGTCCTGGATGGTGGCAACCGTGCTGGTCACTTTGTTCATGTCACCCAGACGGCCTTCTTTGACGGCCAGCAGTCGGCCCTTCTCGACCATGGCTTCGTATTTGCCAAGTTTGTCTTTGATGGCCTCGACGTTGAGCGAATCCAGGTAGTTCT
>CAIYGK010000104.1 GCA_903925725.1 uncultured beta proteobacterium
GCAACTGATCAGGTCGAGTTTGGAAAACGGTGGGTCCTTGATCAGGTCCTGCTCCGAAAACACCAGCATGTCGCGTATGCCCTTGTGAATGCGGTAGGCCTGGCCACCGGGCTCGGCGACAAAGAAACGCGCCAGCCGCTCGGGTGAAATGTCGGCGGCAATGTTGGCCGGATAGACGCCCGCGCGCGCCACCGCAATCGCCTGGCTGTCAATGTCGGTGGCAAAGATCTGGATCGGGTAGCTCTGGCGCAGCACTTCCATGCGCTCCTGCAGCAGGATCGCCAGCGAGTAAGCCTCCTCACCGGTGGAGCAACCGGTGCTCCAGACCCGGATCACAGCGTCGGCGCGCTTGTCGGCAAAGAGTTTGGGGATGACACGCGCCTCCAGCACCGCGAAGGCTTCGGGATCACGAAAAAAATTGGTGACACCAATCAGCAGGTCGCGAAACAGCGCTTCCACCTCGGGCGGTGTCTCCTGCAGGAACTTGACGTAGTCTTCGATGGCACTGATCTGCTGCACGGCCATGCGGCGCTCGATGCGGCGGTGAATGGTGCTGGGTTTGTAGCCCGAAAAATCATGCCTGGTTTGCGCTCGCAGCAGAACGAATATTTTTTTCAGCGCACTTTCTGCTTTTGGCGAGGCGATATGCGCCACCTGGGTGCCCCGGCCGTAGGCGTGTGCTGCGTAGGCCATCAACTGCTTGGCCATTTCGGCCGCCGGTAGCTGGTAGTCCACCAGACCGGTGGCAATGGCGCTGCGCGGCATGCCGTCGTACTCGGTGGAGTCAGGGGTTTGCGTCATCACCATGCCGCCTTCGCCCTTGATGGCACGCACGCCCAGCGTGCCGTCACTGCCGGTGCCAGAGAGCACGATGCCGATGGCGCGCTCCCGCTGGTCCTGCGCCAGCGAGGCAAAGAAAAAGTCTATCGGCAGACGCTGGCCACGCGGCGCCACCGGGTCGAGCAGTTGCAGCGTGCCGTCCAGAAAAGCCATGTCGCGGTTCGGCGGGATGATGTAGGCGCAGTTGATTCGCACCGGCATACCGTCTTCCACCTCAAACACGTTCATGCGGGTGTAGCGCCGGATCAGTTCGACCAGCATGCTTTTGTGGTCTGGTGCCAGGTGCTGCACCAGCACAAAGGCCATGCCGGGTTCAGTATTGGCCGGCATGCCGGAAAAAAAGGCTTCAAAGGCGGCAAGACCGCCGGCCGAGGCGCCAAGACCCACGACCGGGAAGCCCGGCTTGCTGATGGATGCTTCGTCTGCCACAACTGAAGTGGCGGCTGGAGTGCTCGCCGGTGCCGCGCGCTTGGCTGCCGGGCGCTTGGGTGGGGTGTTCTTGCTCATGCTGGCTAGTTTAGGGCCTAGGGACGCTGTTGGGTACGCCGCTCCATCATGAAAGTGACGCGATTGCGTCCCTCTTTTTTGGAGATGTACATCGCTGCATCGGCCCACTTCAACAATCCCTCCACGCTCTTGTGTTGTGGCTCGATCAGCACCACACCGATGCTGGCGCTGCATTGGTGCTGGATGCTTTGAAGCTCATTCTGACCTGGCAACTGGTAGGTCTGCGCCAGGCTGGCGCAGATCTTTTCAGCCAGCTTGTTGGCTTGTTCTGTCGCCTGGGTCTGATCCGCTGTCAGGTCGCCCAGCAACACCACAAATTCATCACCGCCAATGCGCGACACGGTGTCCACTGCACGCACACAGGCGCGCAGCCGGCGAGCCACTTCGACCAACAGCAAATCGCCCGCTCCGTGCCCGTGCTCGTCGTTCAAGGGTTTGAAATTGTCCAGGTCCAGGTACACCAGTGCCGCAAAGCTCTCGCTGCGCTGGTTGGCAGCCAAGGCCTGCTCCAGGCGGTCCAGCAGCAAACGCCGGTTCGGCAGAGCGGTCAGCGGGTCAATGAATGCCAGTTGGCGAACCTGCTCCTGCAGTTGCTTGTTGCTGGTGTCGTCGCGGTTGCTGGCGCGGCGTCCGAGGGGCTTCCCATCAGGGTCAAAAACCTGTCGGCAGACATGGGCGATCCAGCGTTCCTCGCCGCTCTTGGTGCGGATGCGGTAATCGATGGGCTCGGTCACACCTTGATCTGACAGCTGGTGTACATGTTCGTCAAACAGCGCCAGGTCATCCGGATGCACCATTTGCCTGAGCAACTGGGGGTCGGCATACAGCTCTTGCGGCGTGTAGCCGCAGATCTGTTCACACGAGGGCGAAACATAGCGCAGCGCGCCATCGGGCATGCTCCAGTATTCCCAGTCCGCGGTGAAGTCAGCCATGGTGCGGTAGCGCAGTTCGCTTTCCTTGAGTGCATCTTTCAATTGTCTGGACTCGGTCACGTCGGTGATGAAGCCGTGCCATAGCGTGCCGCCGTCTGGTGCCCGCTCGGGAAGTGAGTTGCCAAACAGCCAGCGCACCGTGCCGTCGTCAAACTTCACCCGGTATTCCTTCTGCCAGGGCTGCTGCGTCTGCGCCGAGAACTGGATGGAGGCGACCACAGCGTCGTAGTCATCCGGATGAAGGACAGCAAACACCTTGCTTGCGTCTTCACGCACATCCTCTGGGGCGACGCCGTAAATATCGCGGATGGCTTCGCTGGCAAAGGGAAAGCAGGAACTGCCGTCGGCTCGCAGCAAATACTGGTACACCATGCCCGGGACATGGTTGGTAACTTTTTTCATCAGGTCGATTGCCGCCTGACGCTGCTCCTGGGCCACCTTGCGTTCGGTGATGTCACTGATGATGATGCGGAACTCGGCTGCGGCGTCGCCATCCTTCTTGTGCACCACACTGGCGATCAGCTTGGCCCAAAAGGGCTGAGCCGACTCGGTCACCATTTGCAGATCGAAGCTCTGCGTCTGCCGGCTGGCAAGAAGCTGCTTGCGGTGCAGGTAGTAGCTGTCCTGGTGCTGCGCGGCTATGAAGCCGCTGAAACGCTGGTTGAGCAACTGCTGGCGTGCACAGCCGAGCAGTTGAACGGCAGTCAGGTTGGCCTCCAGAATCAAGCCCTGCTCGCTGACAGTGATATAGCCCACTGGCGCCATATCGTAGAGGTCGAAAAAGCGCTCGCGCTCAAGCGCCAGACCGGTCTGCGCCTGGCGCAGTTCCTCGTTTTGCATCTCCAGTTCGATCTGGTGCACGCGCAACTCATGCAGCGCCTTTTGTGCTTGTGCCGGCGCGAGTGTTTTGTCGCTGCGCGAATCCTCGCTCAGGTAGTTCTGCGCCAGTGCCTCGGCACGTCGGCGCAGCGCCTTCAGGCGCTGGTCATCGGGGGGCAGATTCACGGCACTGATACTCCAAGATCGAGTCCTGCGCACACCTGTGGAAATCAGTGCAAAACAGCCCGCTAACAAAAAAGTTTGTCGGCAATTA
>CAIYGK010000105.1 GCA_903925725.1 uncultured beta proteobacterium
AACACGGCACGGGCGTTGCCACCGATAGAGCGGTGCGCTTCGTCGGAGATGACAAGATCAAAGTCGGTCGGCGAGAACAGCCTCTGGTACTTGTTGTTGAAGAGCAGGGATTGCACGGTGGTAACGACAATCTCGGCGCGCCGCCAGTCGTCACGGTTCTCCTTGTAAATCACGGTCTGATAGTCGGCCGACAGCACCGCAGCAAAGGACTTCTTGGCCTGGTCCTCCAACTCAAGCCGATCCACCAGGAACAGCACGCGGCTCACGTTGCCCGAGCGCAAGAACAGTTTGATGACAGCGGCGGCGGTCAGGGTCTTGCCGGTGCCGGTGGCCATCTCGAACAGAAAACGGTCTTTGCCGTCGCCCACTGCGGCCTGCAGGCTGTGAATGGCCTTGAGCTGGTAGGGCCGCAGAAAACGCAGCTTGTTGGTCTGGATGTAGCCGGCTCGCTCCGCTTCGTTTTGCCAAGCGGCCTCGGTTGCGTAGTTCGGGCGCTGGGTGCGAACGATGTAGTCCGCGCCAACCTGCTCGTCGATCAGCCGCTGCGGATTGGGCTTGACCTTCTGGTAACCGGTGACCGAGTCCGGCGTCGGAAACGAAGTGATGACGTAAGGGCTGCCGCGTTCCAAGTCCCAGAAATAGTGCAGGTTGCCGTTGGAGAGAATGACGAAGCGGCAGTTCTGCGACTTGGCGTACTTGCGCGCCTGCTCCTTGCCGATGAGCGGATTCTTGTCTTCGGCCTTGGCTTCGAGCACCAGCAACGGAAAGCCTTTGGCATCGAGCAAGAGAAAATCAACGAAGCCCTTGCTGCTTTTCTCAAAGTTGGCCCCAAGCGCGTCCAGGTCAGTTGACTTGATCGTGACACCGGGTTCAAGGCGAATGTTGGCGGGCGCGGCGCCCTCCTGGAAAAAGCCCCAGCCAGCCGCTTCGAGCAGCTTGTTGATCTTGATGCGGGCAGTGGCTTCTTTATCGGACATTCAGGGGTCTATTGTGGCGGTGGTGGTCAACGCTATGTCGTTTGAGTCAGGCCGCTTTGCGTGCGAAGCGCAACAGAAGCGCCTCTGGCGAGAGGTAGCCGAGTACAGCGGCGATGACAAACAGCGCGAGCACGTCTCCATACAGATGATGGATGTGCTGCAGGTTGAGCGCAGATTGAAACGCCATGACAGCGCCGTGCACGATGCTCGACCAGATGGCGAAAGAAATCAGGCTCAGGTGTGCCTTCGGGTTCTTTGCCGCGATGATGAGGAAGACCCCCAGGGTCGCGTAGATCGCGATGATCATCTCCAGGTATTCGGACCGCCCACTGTGCCAGGCCCAGCCTGATGGCCAAAACACGGTAAGCGGATAGATACCGAAGATGGCGATGGCACCGAGGACGCGCAAGGCGAGCGTGAGGTACCTGAGGCGTTCTGTATCTGTCATGAGAGAGCTCCCCTATCCCGCAGTGGTCCCGCTGGCCGGATCAGCAGCGGGTAGCTTTACGGTACAAACACTATAGCCTGCGCACCGAAGAAAACAACTGTATCGATTGGAATCTCTTGTCCACCGGCGATCCGTGCTACCTTCGCCAGTTCAATCTACAAAGAGATCGAATATGCCACTTACTGCGTCCACCATTCTGAAGCGAACTGCACTGAGCCTGGTGATCCTGGCAGCCCTGGGCGCAGCCCTTGGCTATTACAAGCTGCGCAGCGCCGGGCAAACCCAGGTCGACGGCAGCCTTCAGCTCAGCGGCCTGAAAGCCCCGGTGAAGGTGCTGCGTGATGACGCTGGCGTGCCCTACATCTTTGCTGAGAACACCCCTGACCTGATCAAGGCGCAGGGCTTTGTCACGGCGCAACACCGCTTGTTCCAGGAAGAGCTGTTTCGCGCCACCTGGCGCGGGGAATTGGCTGCCACGCTGGGGCCGGAGGTACTGCCCAGCGACATCCGCATGCGGGTGCTGGGCCTGCGCCGCAACGGCGACAAACATGCAGAAAAACTCTCGAGTGAATCGCGTGCTTTCTTTCAGAACTATGTCGATGGAATGAACGCTTACATCACCCACACTGCAAGTGACCATCCGCTGGAGTTGAAGCTGCTGGGCCTGCAACCCAAACCCTGGAGCGTGGCAGATCTGGTCACGCTGGTGCATTTCGTTCACTACACCCACGCCACCAATTTCCAGGCCGAGGTGGTGGCACAAAAGCTGATCGACAAGCTCGGCTTCGAGCGAGCGCAAGCGCTCTTCCCGCTCACGCACAGCCCGGACTGGTCGACCAAGACCGCACACGCCATGCCAGACAGGAATCGGACCGACTGGGCGATGCTGGGGGTGGATTGGAAAGATCTGGCCATTGCTCCCGAAACCCTGAACCACCGCGGCCTGGGTTCCAACAACTGGGCAGTAGGCCCGAGTCGCAGCGCATCTGGCAAGGTCATGGTGGCCAATGACCCGCACCTGGACAACCGTATCCTGCCCGGAACCTGGCACCCGGTGGGTTTGTTCAGCCCCGGTATTCAAGCTGTCGGTGCCGCCCTGCCAGGCATGCCTGGCATCATGGTCGGGCGCACGCAGCATGTGGCCTTCGGTGTCACCAATGCCTATGGCGACGTGCAGGACTTGTACATTGAAACCATTGACCCCAAAGACCCAAGCCACTATCTCAACGGCGGCCAAAGCGTTCCCTTTGGCGAGATTGTTGAGAAGATTCGCATCAAGGACAAGTCGGCGCCCGGTGGCATGCGCGAGCAGTTGCTCAAGATCCGAACCACAGTGCGCGGTCCGGTCATCTCCGACCACGAAGGCCTGGGCCCCAAAGGCGACAAGGTGCTGGTGCTGCGCTCCACCGATGCCGAAGTCATGGCACCGCAAATCGGCATTGAAAACCTGCTGACCGCGCCCGACGCTGCCGCCTTTGACCGCGAGGTGCAAAAGATAGACCTGATGTTGTTCAACTTTGTGTTTGGCGACGATCAGGGCAATATTGCCCACCGCGCGAGCGGTGCCGTGCCCATCCGCAAAGGGGCGGACGGTGGCTTCCCGCGCCTGCCCGCGGCGGATGGCAGCGACGACTGGAGTGGCTTCATCCCCAAGGACCGCATGCCCGGCATGAGCAATCCGCCGCGCGCCTGGGTCGGCACCGCCAACAACGACACACGAGCGGACGCCTATCCCTGGTACTACACCAACTACGTGGCCCCGAGCTATCGCTACACGCGCATCGGCCAAGTGCTTGGTCAGGCGCAGAAGATGACGGTGAAGGACCACTGGGCGCTGATGGACGATAACCGCAACCTGCAGAGCGATGCGTTGCGCCCGGCCATGGTTGCTGCGCTCAAGACCGCGCCGGCACAGGCCGATCTGGCGGCGATTCTGGAGAAGTGGGATGGCGTGGACCGTGCCGAAGAGGCCGCACCGCTGATTTACCAGGCTTTGTACCGTGAAACAGCGCTGGCTACTTTTTCCGACAAGCTCGGCGAATCTGTCACCCAGGACATGCTCTCCACCTGGTACTTCTGGCAGCAGCGCTTTGATGAACTCGTGAAAACCCCCGACAGCCCCTGGTTTGATGACCCCGCCACCAAAGACAGGCGCGAGACGCTGGCCGACGTGATTCGCGCTGCCGCGCCGCGCGCCCGCGCCACACTTTCGCAATTGCAGGGCAAAGACCCCGCTGCCTGGCGCTGGGGCAAGGCACATACGCTGCGCTTTGTCAGCCCGCTACGCCGCAATGGCGTGGGCCAGGAGCTGGTCGGCGGCTTTACCGTGGAGCGTTCTGGCAGCGGTGAGACGCTGAACCGTGGCGTGTACGAGTTCAAGAAGCCTTTTGACGCGGCATTCTTCGCGTCGATGCAAGTGGTGGTGGACTTTGCCGACGCAGACAAGATCAACGCGGTGCTGGCCGGCGGTGTGAGCGAGCGGCACTTCCAGCCGCACCAGAATGATCAGGCCAAACAGTGGGCGGCGGGCCAACGGGGCAGCTGGTGGTTCAACCCCGAGCAAGCCAAGGCGCACGCGGTTTCAAGCATGCTGCTGCTTCCCTGAACGCAGTGTGCTGCGCCCTGTCAGCCCGGAATCTCGGGTTCGACGAGCGTGGCGAGCTGTGCCAGAGACTCCTGCCAGCCGAGGTAGCACATCTCTACCGGAATGACTTCGGGCAGCCCTTCTTGCACTATGTTGACTTCTGTGCCACAGAGCACTTTTTTCAAGCCCACCGTCACCTGTATTTCACCGGGCAGGTTCGGGTCATCGAATTTGTCCGTGTAGCGGATTCGCTCAAAGGGAATCAGTTCGAGATATTCGCCACCAAAGGCGTGCTCACCGCCTGTTCCGAAATTGGTGAACGACATCCTGAAGCTGCCACCGACTCTTGCGTCCATGTGGTGCACCTTGCACAGGAAACCGTACGGTGGTATCCACTTGGCCATGGCGTCGGCAGTCAGAAACGCGCGATAGATGCGCTCCGGCGGTGCGCGCAGCACACGATGAAGTCGGACGGTACCTGTAGGCATGGTCAATATTCTCCTGTCAAAGCCGCACTCACGTGCCAGCGCGCTCCAGCATCGCATGCAACAGTACATTGGCTCCGGCCGTGATGTGCTCGGGCGTGGCGCTCTCGATCTCGTTGTGGCTGATACCGTCCTTGCAGGGGATGAAAATCATGCCGCTGGGGGCCAGGCGCGCCATGTAGACGGCGTCGTGCCCGGCGCCTGAAACGGCGGGCATATTGGAGTAGCCGAGCTTTTGCGCCGCGCGCTGAACCGCGTCCATGCATTCGGGGTGGAAAGCCTGCGCCGGATAGCTGGACACCAGTTCAATCTTGATTTCCAGACCGGAGTCTTTGGCCAGTTTGGCGGCAAAGGCCTTCACCTCATCGGCCATGGTGTCGACCAGTGCATCGGTGGCGTTGCGCAGGTCGATGGAGAACTTGACGCGACCCGGAATCACGTTGCGGCTGTTCGGGTGCACCTGCACCATGCCCACCGTGCCACGCCCGTGGGGTGCGTGGCGCCAGGCCGCGGCCACCACTTCCTGCATGATGCGACTGGAGATTTGCATGGCGTCCTTGCGCAGCCCCATTGGTGTCGGCCCGGCGTGCGCTTCCATGCCGGTCACGGTGCAGTCGAACCAGCGGATGCCGAGCACGCCCTGCACCACACCGATGGTCTTGTTGTTGTCCTCCAGCACCGGCCCTTGCTCGATGTGGGCTTCAAAATAGGCGCCTATCGGATGGTCGCCCGGCTCCTGCGGTCCAACGTAGCCAATACGCGTGAGTTCGTCCTTCACCGTCTTGCCTTCGGTATCGGTGGCGGCGTAGGCGTGCTCCAGCGTAAAGACCTTGGCAAAAACGCCGGAGCCCATCATTACCGGCACAAAGCGTGAACCTTCTTCGTTGGTCCAGAAGGCCACTTCGATAGGCGCTTCGGTCTCGATGCCGTGGTCGTTGAGCGTGCGCACTACTTCAAGTGCAGAGAGCACACCGTAGTTGCCGTCGAACTTGCCACCTGTCGGTTGGGTGTCGATATGGCTGCCCGCAACAATTGGCGGCAACGCATTGTTGCGACCAGAGCGGCGCATGAAGCCGTTGCCGATCTTGTCGATGGTGACCTCAAGGCCGGCTTCACGCCCCCAGCGCGTCACCAGGTCGCGCCCCTGGCCGTCGAGTGTGGTCAGGGTCAGACGGCAGACCCCACCCTTGGGTGTGGCGCCAATCCTGGCCAGTTCCATCAAGGAGTCCCAAAGACGCTGGCCGTTGATGCGCAGCGTGCTGATGTCGATTGCAGTGCTCATGATGTCTTTCTGAAAAAGTGTTTCGTGAAGCCTTCAATGGTTGCGCCCGAGAGGGCAATACCGGGGGCCCTCATACTGTGGGGGTACACAGAAATCGGTCCCCCGGTACCGCCCCCTCTGTCGAGTCTGTTGTGCGCGAACCACGATCCAGCTTGTCGCCGGCTGGGTGTG
>CAIYGK010000106.1 GCA_903925725.1 uncultured beta proteobacterium
CTTGGAACGGCTGAACCAGCCCGAAACCAAGGTGCCTGATCTGATTCTGACCGATTTTCAGATGCCATTTGCGGACGGAAAGGCAGTGTTGAGGGCCGCGCGTGCAAAGTGGCCCGAGATACCGGTCGTCTTGTTGACCGCGACCCACGATTGGGCCAGCCACGCAGATGACGGTTTTTCCGAGATCTTGCCCAAGCCCGTCAGCCTCACTTTGCTGCGTCAGTCGGTAGCCCGCTTGCTGGGCCTGCAGACAAGTGGCCAGAGCACGAATGTTGACACCCTGCCGCCAGCGATGGTGTACCCGGACCGACAATATCTTGACGAGGCGCTTCTGCTCATCCGGATGGGCGCCATTTCTGATCTGGTTGATTGGGCCAGCGCGCTTGCCGAAAAGCACGCACATTGGAGTACTTTTGCTGATTCGGCCAAAGAGTTGGCGGATCGCGGGAATCTTAAAGAGTTGGCGGCGCTGTGTGAGTCAGCGCAAAGTAAACCTGCCGATAGCAGTGAAACAGAAACAGGACCATGAACAAGACATCTATTTTTCTGCTCAGGACAAGCCTTGCCGCCATTGCATTCGCCGCCGCCTCTGCTTTTGCTCAATCGTACGAAAGCCAGAATGCGCTGGACGAAGAAATCCGGAAAACCGCTGACGAACTCGGTTTTCTTGAGTTTGAGAGCGAGTCAAACTGGGGTCAAATCAGCAGGTGTCAGCTCAAGTACCGCTTCGTCAGTGCGGAGAGCCCGTACCAGGCAGGAGATGCACAACTTGTGCAGGGTTCGATTACCAGTGACTATTACAAAGACAAGCCGATCAACTTCATTCTGAATGTACAGCCCCTGCGACTTGATGTGAACGTGGCAAGTCGCCAGGCCAGTTCCAGGACCCTTCAACCAATGCGCGCAGCGCTTGTGGTGAACGGACTCGACCTTGGCAGGTATCAACTGGAGGCCAACACCTGTGACGGAAGCAGCTGTTTTGTTTACGGCCCGACCAAAGGCGATGAAATCGTCGACATGATGAAGGCTGTGCAATCGAAGCCGATCTTTGATGCCGAAATCGCATTTTCATTGAATAAGGTATTGCCGGACCGATCAATCAGAATTTCCAATCTCACGACTCATGGAATCACCAACAGCGAAGTCAGAAAACAGTTCACGACTTGCCTCACCGAACTGGTGAAGAAGGAAGTCGCTGATATGCAAAAGTTTGACGCCACCAAGAAGTAGGTGGCCGCTACAGGTCGCGGTTGAGTGTCACGTGCCAGGCAAAGCATTTTGCAAGTCGCTCCGGGATCCCTTTGACGTTACCTGATACCCATTTCGCGATTTCTGTGGTCTCGAAAGCCATGGCTGCGCCGCCCCATACATTGATGGGATGCGCGGCTTGCAGCGGATCGACGGAATAGAAAAAATAGCCATTGTCGGAAACATGGGTGCCCAGGTAGATGATGCTCCAGCCGTCATCGCTGAAAGATTGATAGACGTCGACCGCCTTCAACTTTTTTTGCCTTGCAATCGCCTGCCCCAGTTGCAGCTTTCGGGCATCAGTCAAGCTTCGATTGACGCCATCACAC
>CAIYGK010000107.1 GCA_903925725.1 uncultured beta proteobacterium
AGCGTGCTGCTGGCCCAGGTCTTCTCGATGTCGGGGTTGCCTTCGAGCGAGAACCAGTCATGCAGGTTGCTGCCGCGCCTTGGGTCATGCACAAACACCGGGTTCATGCGGCTCTGCACCGCCAGGCGCGAGCGCTCGGATGAGGCCGCGTCGCCAATGCCGTGCTCCCCTTGGCAGGGTGTATAGACATCCATCAGCGCCGGACCATCGGTGTAGCTGAGGCACTCCATGGTGTTCTTCAGGAAGTGGCCTTGCAGCGAGGTGCTGGTGGCGCAGACGAAGACATTGGAATGGAAGGCCGCGATCAGGCCGAGTTCCTTGCGCGACTCGTGCTTGCCGGTGGCCGCGCTGCCGAAGCGCGACAGGTCCGAGTCCTGGCCGATGAAGCTCGACGTTGAGGCCTGACCGCCGGTATTGGAGTACGACCCTGTATTGAGGACCAGCACCTTGAGCGGTGTGCCGCTCATCAGGATGCGCGAGAGAGCGCCAAAACCGATGTCGTAAGTGGCACCGTCACCACCGACCGTGATCACTGTGGGCATCAGGCCCAGTTCGGCCACGCTGAACTGCTCCCAGGACAGCATGCGCAAGTCCTGGTCGTGGGTCTTGGCGTCGTAGGCATCGGCCAACTCCAGCCGGGCCACACGCTGCGCGCGCACATCGGCGACGGTCTGCGCAGCGATGCCCTCGAAAATTCCCTTGGCAAGAGGCTGCGCGTCCTGAAACAGGCTGTTGACCCAGGGATCGTTGTAGCAGTTGAATGGGAAAGTGGACGCGTAAACGCTGCTGCAACCGGTGGAGTTGGCCACAACAGCACCGGCTGGGCCGTTGCCGCTGGGACCGCTCTCGAACAGGTACAAGCGTTTTTCCAAGGTATCGATCAATACGCCAAGGCGCTCTGCCCGCGCGGCGTCGGTGGTGACCAGTGCCGACTGTTTGGCACCAAGGTCTGCGATCAGCGTTTCGAGCTCATGGATATGGTCACGCTGACGCTTGGTCGTGATGGCCTGGTTGGTGGCCATCACGAGCCGGATCGCCGTCACCTCACCGCAACCGCGGCAAGCGCCGTGGCCACCGGTGGTCGAATAGTAGTTGGAGCGATCCAGCAACAGACGCTTGATTTCGCCGTCCGGTTTGATGGCCCCGTCAACGAAACGCGCGGGCGTGTTGGGCAACTTGCCCATGAAATCAAAGCGCTGTTGCAGGGTTTGCAGCACGGCTGCGTCCTGTTCGCGCGCCACCAATGCGCCCGGGCCGCAAACCTCGATGCACTCCAGGCAACCTGTGCACTTCCAGGGGTCTACATTGGCCGCGAACAAGCCACCACTGCCGGCTTTGGCTTTTTCCATGGCGTCGAAGAAGGGTCGCGTGCGTGCCACCGGGTACAACGCCAGCACATCGATCAGCTTGTTGACGTTGCGCAGCAGCGTCATGTTGTCGGTTTCCAGATGTGTCGCAGCTTCCGCCAGCAACTCGTGCAAGGCGCGCGCCTCCTTGGTCTGGCGGTAACTCTCGCGCACCGCTTCCGCCAGCGCGTAGGCGTGGCCGCGCATCGCATCGGCCTGCGCCGTCGTGATGTCAAGCTGCTTGATACCGCCCAGCAACAATTCGTGAATCTCGTGCACCACGTTCGGAATGGCCGCGTCCGGACAGACCAGCGCGCACTCCATGCAACCGGTGCAGAGCTCGGGCTTGAACTCTGGCACGGCGCGCCGGAACAGCCCCTTGTCTTTGGCACCCGCGCTGCCTGCCGGCATGAACAGGCCCGTGCCCGGCAATACCGGAGCTTCGCCCAGCGCGCCCTCACGGAAAGGCTTGAGGACCATATCGTCGTAGTACTCGGCATCGAACATGCCAGCGCAGCCCGACGGGCCCGCGCTCTGGCACTGCGCGGCCGACTGCGACGCGCTGTAGATGGGTATCGCAACCGGCCGGCTTTCGATGCTGGCGAATGCCGGCAGGTCGTAATCGACCCTTTGCGTGGCTTCGATGCCTTCGCGGATCACGGCCATATTGCCGTCGGTCAC
>CAIYGK010000108.1 GCA_903925725.1 uncultured beta proteobacterium
CTGCCCGTAGCCGCCTGGATAAATCCACCGAAAAAGGAACCAGCCGCCATCACCAGAAAACCACAGCAGCCCTCACTAAATTAACGTCCCCAGGTGTCTCAAAGTCATTGACAAATTCCGGGCGGGCAGTATCAAGTCGTAACGCACGTGGCCTATGTTCACGTCAACCGAAGTCTTTGGATAGCCAGACAGCCTACGCAGTGGCGAAAACATGTGCATTGGCTTCATGGGGTGCTCCAAGATGTATTGCGGCAATCAGGTTGTTCAACTACATCGCGGAGGTGGTCATTCAGCAATCGGCAGACGTACTCAGAAACGGACATACCTCGTTGCTCGGCAAGCTCGCCAAAAGATCGGCGTGCGGCTTCATGGATGCGGACAGAAAGCATTGCGCGACGTGCCAGCTTTGGTGGCAGTCGATTGGAATACGGGCGGGGATTGCGACGGAAAAAGTTCATCGAAAACATGGGTGTCTCCTTGGCGGTGATCAACTTGCTGATGGAATATTTATCGGATGTCTGAGGCTCAATGGCTATGGAATATTGTGTCGGCCAATCCAGCACCGATATAAAATTTGGAAGAGGTGAACCAATGAACTACTTCCGAGATTCGCATGGCAATGTCATTGGGCGTATCGATGAAAATCCAAGTTGCCAATACGTCTATGACCAACATGGCAGGCTGCTTGCGACCTACAACAAGAGCACAGACTTGACGATCAGCGCAAATGGAAGTGAGCACCTGAAAGGCAACCAACTGATGCGGTTCCTTTGCAGGTGACAGGTCCAGAGCTTCTATCTGCATAAGGTTAATGGATTCATATTCCATTTTCAGTAGAGATCAACACCGGTTCATGTAGAGCCTTGGCAGATACAGGTTTGGTCAATATCCGATTCGGAATTTGGTAGTCAACGGCAGGCGCAATCGATAGACTTGGTTCTTGGTATCCGTGCACCATGGATGAATGAAAAACCGTTTCAGCAAGCGTGCTCTTGGTGATGTAGTTGAACCATTGGTCACGCTCATCATCGGTCTGTCTGATTGGTTGGAAGTCATGCGTGCCCTTTTGCGCTATGCGCTTCCAGTGAGGCAACGCATAGTTTTCAAAACGAGCCAAGTGACTAGGTGGAACGCGAATCAGGCCATGGAAATGCAGGTTGGCATTGCCTGCTTCAGGTAGCAGCAGAAATTCGATGGTCTGGTTGGAAGGCAGTTGGAAGCAGCGGCGACCAAAGAGGCGGTGCATGGCATGGTTGTGCCACCTCGCAATTTTTGCCGTAGCGCGGGTCATGTTGATCTGCTCGTGGAAGGCAAGCGTCAAGATGTGCGTCGCATCAAAATTCGCAAGCATCTGCTTCAAGGCGATGCGCATCGGTGTCTGAACGGAACTGTGAAGATGTGTCATTCGGCTGGTCTCTCTGTTGGTATGTACTTGTCTGTTACCTATAGGATTGCTTTACGCTGCCGGTTTATGGCGCGCAAAAAGCACTCTTCAAGGTCTTGTCCGGCGAAGGCGCACAGGACAATGGCCGCCGAGCTGTTGACTTCAGTGGTTAGGTAGCGGCCATCTTGAATATTTACGGCACAGCAAATGTTTTCGAATGAAAACACCTCTACTTCACACAATGGCTTGAGCGCCAAACGACAAGCGGTGTTGCCAAAATGCTGAAAAAATAATTCGACCGATTTGGGGGCCAGCTTTGAAATGAAACCAGTGGATTTCCGAGCACTTTTCTCAGAATCTCGGTCGAATCCAAGTAGTTTTTCTAAAAGACGTTTTTGGCGGTTGTGCGATCAAATGCGGCTTCACTTTTTGCTTAGCACGACTGCAAATTTTCATGTAGAGTAGGCTCTGTGCCTTGGAAAGAAGCCAAGGATTCACGTGAAGCCCCATTTCGCACGAAGGCCGAAAAGAGGCTTACAGTCGGTTCTCACATCAAACGCCTTGTGGCTTTTGAGTTTTTCCTAGCGCCAGTGGTGGCACTTACTTTCGAGGTTCGACTCCTCGGCTTGGAACCCAGCGAAGCGCAAGTTTGCGCTACCAGTTCAAGTTATTGGAACTGGAGTGGTCGTCCGCCCATATTCGGGACCGATTGCGGCTGGGAAACTCTAAAGGAAAACTACCATGAGCGCTACTAAAAGCACACCCAACAACCTCGGCCTTGAGTACAGTGTTGCCAAGGCCATCGCCATTGACGGCGAAAGCATTCGCCGTCAGGTAACGGAGATGCTGAACAATTTGCCCCAATATTTGGCTAATGAGCTTGAGCCCTTCGAGTTGGGATGCTCTGACGAAAAATTGGCAGATTTCCTTCTGTCATTTTCAAAGCAGGTATGCACCCATATGGCCCAATTGGAGTTTGAACTTGAGGCTCAGAAGGGCAAGGCCGAGCATTTCAAACGCACCACGTTGGCGTTAAGTGAAATGGGAAGGGCCGACTTGAAATTCACCGTCATTGCCATCGATACCGACTTTGATGGTAAGTATTTGATGGAACGTGTCAAAGATTTGATGACCGTGCCTATTAGCGACTGGCACCATTTCGGCGGCTACATCGCCGAACTTACAGAAGATATTTCACGGACTATCTGCTCAGTTTAACCAACAGCTTGAGTGCTGACTTGTGCCTGGCAATGTGTTCTTCCTTCAGGTAGAACACATTGCCATGGTGCACCACGGTTTGCGGCTAGGCGGTGTAGGCCGGTTTTTTCTGGAGACGAAAAAGATGTTGAATTTGTTCAGCACCTTGGAATCAACACATTTAGCCGACAGCCTTCTGGCCTGTCGGCATTTCCGCGCATCAGTCTCCCAGTAGCGCGGCTGGATTAAGGCGACAGATTTATGAAAATTGCGATCAAGCAAGCCAATGGCGCGGACGCAGCAGTTTGGAAAACAGTGGTGGGCGATAGACAGTCGGTTGCAGAGTGCATCCGGCGTGGGCAAGAAATTGGCCCCATGCGCGTAGCGGTTGGGCAGTCCGAGCGATTTTTCAGCGCGGACTGGCTCTTTGTGGACATTAGGCGATCAGCAGGGTTGCTTTCCCAATTGTTGGCCCATGAATTCACGGCGGCAAACGCAGGCGTAATCTGGCTGGCAGCGGACAGCGGCAATGGAAATACAAGGTGCCTGATCGGCTTTCCGTTGGCAGTTCCCATCATCGATGCAGCTCAATATCGGGTGGCGCCGTTTTGCAGCGCCCGCCTTCTTGCCTCGCGCAGGTTCTCCAGCGAATCGACCTTGAAGGACAACTGCATGGCTGGCCCTGCGAACTGTGGGACTGGGCACGCCCCATAGTGCATGAGCCGATGGCCCGGTGTCATGCGCTACGGCATCGACAGCCCCTTGGTCATCCGGGTTGGTGTGTAGCTGGCGGGAGTCAATCCTGAATGGCATCGCTTGTAGCAGGCTGCTTGCGTCTCTGCCCGGCCTGAGCCATCGCCGCCATCATTGGTATTGCCACCACCCTGCCGGTGGTCTTGCGGGATTTATTTGTCTCCCAGCCACCGACGCGCTTGCGCAA